>CAZCRV010000261.1:0-2507 GCA_964501175.1 uncultured Clostridium sp. | reverse complement strand
TGGGGTGATAAACCCTTTTCCCGAGCAGGTTTTTCACTTATAACACAAGGCTTTTCAATATTTCGCTCGGGGCTAATCAAATAAGAAAAGGGGGTGAGCAGATGGACGAAAGATTCCCGGATTTATGGATCGGTAGGCAGCAAAGAGATCAATGCCGCGTTTGCGCCAAAGCGAGCGGTCTTCGCGTGCGCTATGCGGACGGACTTGATGAAGATCTGAAGACAAATATGGAGGATCTGATCAAGTATCTGCGCCGTAGGTATGTATTTCCTATCAGGTGCAACGTCATCTTGACCAATCACCCCAAGTATCGCTCCGAGAACGACGGTCACGTATACTATGGCGTGTTTTATGATAACGAGGGTGTCTACCCCAAGAAAAAGCTGTATCCCGAGATATACGTAGCGGGGCAGATTGGTAGGCATTTGCCAATCGAGCAGATCATGTTCACGCTGCTGCACGAGCTTACCCACTATTTTCAATGGTTTTTTGGTGAGGAACAGAACAGAAGCGACCGAAGCCTTGAGATGGAGGCAACACGGTGGGCAAACCGAATTCTGGAAGAATACAAGCAATACAAAACCTTGCAAACTCCGTTCGGTGAGCTGAATATTTACGTGGACGGGCAGCTGATCAATTACCTACCCATCAAGATTGTATATGATTGTCCGCCATGCAAGGATAAGCCCTTGGCAGCCTGCTATCGCATTTACGGCGCGATCAAGGCGGGGCAGACGGTACGCGCTGTCATAGAGCCGCTTGCCGATTGTAAAGTCAGCGATTGCTCGGGTGAGCGTTACGAATGCTGCGAGTTTTACCGCGATAAGATACAAATGACGATCGGAACGGTGGATTATGAAGATTACCTTACGCAAGCTTCCGGCCCCTATGTGGTACGTCCTATTGCAAATGGCTTGGAATTTCGCGGGGGTGCAAAACGAACCGACGTCATCATAGGACTTGCCTGGGTGACCGATTATACAGAATACGACAACCGCACCTGGTTTGCGGCTGATCCCACACTAAGGAGATAGATGATGAACAAAACCATCTGGCATGAATTATACGACATTGCAAAGCAAAAGCTCAATCCGCGCGTGCTGACGCCTTTTGTGGATGCGGGCGGAGTTGCGGCGGCAATTCTGACCGATCGGGGCAACGTATACACGGGCGTTTGCATTGACACCTGCTCGGGGCTTGGCATGTGTGCCGAGCGCAACGCAATCGCCAATATGATTACCAACGGTGAAAGCCGTATCGTGAAGCTGGTCTGCGTCATGACCGACGGCAGCGTTGGCTCTCCATGCGGCGCGTGCAGGGAAATGCTGATGCAGATCGACCGAAACAGCCCCGAAATCGAGATCCTGACCAATATTGAAACGCTTTCCACCGTCAGATTAGGCGACCTTGTGCCCGATTGGTGGGGCGCGGAGCGCATGCAGAGAGGTTGAGGATGACACACTACATGAAATTGCATCCGCAGCCGTTTTCCATGATCGCCTGCGGAGCCAAAACCATAGAGCTGCGGTTGCTGGACCAAAAGAGAAAGCAAATTTGTGTGGGCGACACGCTGGTTTTCAAGAACACCCAAAGTGCCGATACGTTGCGTTGCACCGTGAATAAATTGCACGTGTTTGCCGATTTTGAACAGCTGTACAGAGCCTTGCCGCTTGACAAATGCGGCTATTTGCCGCACGAGCTTGAGACCGCCTCTGCCAAGGATATGCAAGCCTATTATCCGCCCGAAAAGCAAAGGCAATACGGCGTTGTGGGGATCGAGATAGAATTGAATCGCACATAGATAGATATTAAAAAGCTGTTGATCACGGGCTTTGATCCGTTCGCTGGCGCGAGTATCAACCCGTCATGGGAGGCGGTCAAGCGTCTGCCCGAGCAGATCGGGAATTGGCAACTGACCAAGCTGGAGATCCCGACCGTGTACGGTTTGGCGGCACAGACCGTGCTGGATGCTGCAAAGGATTTGCAGCCGGACGCCATACTTTGCGTCGGTCAAGCAGGCGGCAGAGATGCCGTGACGCCCGAGATATACGGCGTCAATCTGCGACACGCGAGAATTGCAGATAATGCAGGGAACTGCCCCCTCGCGCAGCCCATCGTGCAGGGCGCGCCCGCCGCGTACTTAGCCACCGTGCCTGTGCGTGACGTGATTCGTGCCGTGCGCACGCTTGGCTTGCCGTGCCGCGCATCATACAGCGCAGGCAGATTCGTGTGCAACGACCTGCTGTATACGCTGCTGGATCATTATCACAGAACCGATACCAAGGTTGGCTTTGTCCACATTCCGTATCTGCCCGAGCAGGCGGGGGAGGGCGTTCCGTCCTTGTCGTTGGAGCAATCGGTTGCCGCTTTGGTTGCTGCGATTGGTGCAATATAAAAGAGTATTATTCAATTCTGTGTTGATGAAATGATTCTTGATAAAGCTGTAGGGGGTGACGTCCTCGACGCCCCGGGCAAGCACAAACAATCTTTTGTAGGGACCGGCCTCC
>CAZCRV010000260.1:0-2527 GCA_964501175.1 uncultured Clostridium sp. | reverse complement strand
TCTTCTCTTGTCTCTGCGTGCCTTGGATACCTTTCTCTTCGGTACTGCCATAATTACACCTCCTCTTTGGCGTACAGGCTTATACCGTACACCGCATTATATCAATTTTTTTATAAACTATATCTGTTACCGAATCTCGGTTACATTCAAATCAGTCGTCGCTCTCTTCCAGCAGCTTTGCAAGAACCGCAAGTCTGGGATCGATCTCCTTGGTGTTGCAGCCGCACGCACCGTGCTTGAGCTGCTTGCCGCACTTGGGACAAAGTCCGGGGCAATCCTCATCGCACAGGAACTTGGTGGGGAAAGAAAGGATCATTTCCTCGACCAGCTGCTCGTCGATGTCCAGCTTGCCGTCGCGAATGATGATGTATTCATCCACGTTGTCGTCTATCTGCTCTTGGGTCAGCGAACGCTCCTCTGCCACGGTACGCTCAAAGCAAACCGTGTAAGTGCCGGTCACGTCGTCAAGGCATCTTGCGCAAATGGTCTTGTAAGGCATATCCGCCTTTAGCACCAAGCGCATGTATCCGCCCGTGTCGGTCACCCGGCCAACCACGTGCGCCTCGGCCGTGAATTCCACGCCTGCGCAGGGCTCGGGCTGAATCGTATAATCCACGTCAAGGGTGTCAACCTCTCCTCGAAGCATGGGGCCCATGTCAAGAATCATACGCACACCTCCCAACAAATGCAAAACGACATAAAAAGCGACAGTAAATATTATAACTGGTAAACGCCGTTTTGTCAAGTGTTTTTTGTGATTTTCATGCTTTTTTTCACTTTCTGACAAGGCTTTGCTTGACATGCGGGCAAAAGGATGGTATACTGACCAAAGAAGACGCAAAAAGGAGGTACGTATGGCACGCTTTGCGATCATTTGTGAATATAATCCCCTGCACGCAGGTCATGCGTATCACATGGCACGCGCACGCGAGATGGGGGCGGACGAGATCGTTTGCATCATGAGCGGCAACTTTGTGCAGCGCGGCGAGCCCGCCGTGGCGCACAAGTACACAAGAGCCGAGGCTGCCCTGTCCGCAGGCGCAGATCTTGTGGTCGAGCTGCCCTTCCCGCATGCATCGGCAAGTGCCGAATTTTTCGCTTGTGCGGGGGTATCCGCTGCCGACGCGCTCGCATCCGACGTGCTGTTCTTTGGCAGCGAGAGCGCAAATATCGACCACCTCAAGGCAGCAGCCGAGGTCCTTTGCACCGCCGGGTTCAAAGAGGAATACAATCGCCTGATCAAAACCAATATGGGCACTGCCGCGGCCTTTGCAAAGGCACTGGAGCTGTGTTCCCTGCCCGAATTTTCCACGCTTCCCAACGATCTTTTGGGGCTTGCATACTGCAAGGCGATCCTTACGGGAGGCTATGAGATCGAGCCCGTTTGCATCGCGCGCACGGGGGCTGCATACAGCCAAAGCACGCTCGGTGAGGGCTTTCCCAGCGCAACCGCGCTGCGAAAAATCGGACGCGAGATGGGCTTTGACGAGATGATCAAGCACCTGCCCAACACTTGCGCGCCCGTCTTTACAGAGGCCTATGAAAGCGGCGAAATGCTTGGAGACAGTACAGTCTTTGACGCAGCCGTGCTTGCTATTTTGCGTACCATGCCCACAGAGCAGATCGAATCAGCCGCGCTTTGCGGTGGCGGTCTTGGGCAAAGAATCGCGCAAGCCGCGCTTGACGCAACAAGCCTTACGCAGCTTTACGCGTTGTGCGCACACAAATCCGTGCCGGATTCTCACGTGCGTCGCGCCGTGCTGTATGCCGCACTCGGCATTACGGAGCAGGATCTGCGTCGCCCGCCCGCGTACCTCTCGGTACTGGCTGCAAACTCGTGCGGCAGATCGATCCTTTCAAAACTGCGCCATACCTGCCCCATCCCGCTTGTCACCAAGCCCGCCGACGCACCCGCATGCCGACAGCGCGAGCTTACCGACCGCGCGGACGCGCTGTACACGCTTGCCATGCAAAAGCCGCAAAGCAGCGGATTTTTCAAGAAATCCTCACCTTATATGGTACTATAACAGCCAAGCCCCGCGGCAAGTTCCACGGGGCTTGGCTGTTATTATTGAATCCTTTTATTCTGTTTGGGTCTGATCATTAGCGATATAGAATTGTAACGTACCTTTTTCGTATGACTCTAGATCGGCTTCGACCAATACCACGATGCCGTTTGGCAAGATGTAGCTGCCATTTGCTGTTCTCCAATTTGTGATTCCATATGCTATATTAGCATTATCCTTGGTTAAATCTAGCCTTTCACCACAGACTAAACAATTAGCGTATCTTCCGTTTTCAATCTCATCATAAAGCACACTATGTGACTGGGTTTCGGTTTTACCACAGGCACAACTCCTCTGATGCACTTTTCCATTCAAGTAACTATATACAGTGAATGAGTGCCCCGTTTCACCGTGCCCACATGTTAAGCAACCATGCATTGTCATATCGTGTTCTTCAAGGAAAGTATATTCTAATCCCAAAACAGTGTTCGTATATTTGTGATAAGTGCTGTTAACCGAGG
>CAZCRV010000259.1:0-2541 GCA_964501175.1 uncultured Clostridium sp. | reverse complement strand
CGTCATGAACATCCTGCACCTTGAGCAGCCCGAGGGCGTTATCGCCAGCCTTGGCGGTCAGACCGCTATCAACTTAGCAGCTCCGCTGACCGAGCGCGGCGTCAAGCTGATCGGTACCGATTGCGCGGCAATCGAAAAGGCGGAAAACCGCGACGCATTTGAAAAGGTGCTCTCTTCTCTGAATATTCCCCAGCCCAAGGGTCGTGCGGTCACGGTCATCGAGGACGGCGTTCGCGCTGCAGCCGAGATCGGCTACCCCGTGCTGGTTCGTCCCTCCTTCGTGCTGGGCGGACGTGCTATGCAGATCGTTGCAGACGAGCAGCAGCTGCGCACCTACCTGCACACCGCAGTTGAGATCGACGAGGACAAGCCCGTACTGGTTGACAAGTATATCCAGGGCAAGGAGGTCGAGGTTGACGCAGTTTGCGACGGCACCGACGTATTCGTCCCCGGTATCATGGAGCTGGTTGAGCGTACCGGCGTTCACTCGGGCGACTCGATCTCGGTTTACCCCTCCTTCTCGCTTTCCGACAAGGTCAAGAACGCGATTCTGGACTACACCAAGAAGCTGGGTCTTGCCATTGGCATCGTAGGTCTTTTCAACATCCAGTTCATCGTGGATGAAAAGGATGACGTTTATATCATTGAGGTCAATCCCCGTTCCTCCCGTACTGTTCCCTTCCTCTCCAAGTCTACAGGCTACAGCCTTGCCGACATGGGCACGCTGGTCATGCTTGGTCAGACGCTCAAGATGCAGGGCATTACCGACATCTATCCCGCAGAAAAGAAGAGATACTACGTCAAAGCACCCGCCTTCTCGTTTGCAAAGCTGCGCGGACTTGACGCTTACCTCTCTCCTGAAATGAAGTCCACCGGTGAGGCAATCGGCTACGACAACAGCCTGACCCGTGCGCTTTACAAGGCGCTGCAGGCAAGCGGCACCAACGTGGTAAACTACGGCACGGTGCTTGTTACCCTTGCCGACAAGGATAAGGAAGAGGCCCTGCCGCTCATCCGTCGCTTCTACAACATGGGCTTTAATATCCAGGGTACTGCAGGCACGGCTAAGTTCTTAAAGGAGCACGGCATCCGCACCCACGCTCTTGCCAAGATCGGCGACGGCAGCGACGAGATTCCCAACGCCATCCGCGGCGGCTACGTGACCTACGTCATCAACACCCGTGACGTCAGCGGCTCGGGCGGCATTTCGGACGGACAGGAGATCAGACAGTGCGCTGTGGAAAACAACGTGACCATCTTCACCGCTCTTGACACGGTCAAGGTGCTCTTGGACGTACTGGAAGAGACCACGCTGGGTATCTCCACCATCGACTCGTAATAAAGGAGACGTTATGAATCAAGGACTTTATCGCGTTGAAAGCAACGTACAACTGACAAGCACCGTGTACCGCATGGTGGTCTCGGGCGACGTCACCTCGCTGACTCGCCCCGGTCAGTTCGTCAACTTCAAGATTGACGGGCTGTACCTGCGCCGCCCCATTTCGGTATGTGACTATGATACAGAAGCCGGCACCATCACCCTGATCTACAAGGTGGTGGGTGCAGGCACCGAAAAGCTGGCAGGGGCGAAGGCAGGCGACGTATTCGATCTGCTCTCGGGTCTTGGTAACGGCTACGACACCAGCACAAGCGGTGACGCTCCCGTGCTGATCGGTGGTGGCGTGGGCATTCCCCCGCTCTACGGGCTTTGCCGCAAGCTGATTTCCGAGGGCAAGCAGGTCAAGGTCATCCTTGGCTTTAACACCAAGGACGAGATCTTTTACGAAGAGGAGTTCAAGGCTCTGGGTGCAGAGGTTTTTGTGACCACCGTGGACGGCTCATACGGCACCAAGGGCTTTGTCACGAACGTGCTTGGCGAGCTTGACTACACCTACTTCTACACCTGCGGTCCTATGCCGATGTTCAAGGCAGTCAACGCTACATCGGTCACCTCGGGTCAGTTCAGCTTTGAGGAGCGCATGGGCTGCGGCTTTGGCGCATGCATGGGCTGCTCCTGCAAGACAAAATACGGCAACAAGCGCATCTGCAAGGATGGTCCTGTGCTGGTAAAGGAGGAGATCGTATGGTAAACACAAAGGTCAATCTTTCGGGCATCCTGCTCGACAACCCGGTCATCCCCGCATCCGGCACGTTTGGCTACGGCTATGAATTTGCCGAATGGTATGACATCAACTGCCTTGGCACGTTTTCCTTCAAGGGCACGACCAAGGATCCCCGCTTTGGCAACCCCACGCCCCGCATTGCGGATTGCACCGCGGGCATGATCAACGCAGTCGGTCTGCAGAATCCCGGTGTGGACGCGGTCATCTCGCACGAGCTGCCGCTGCTGGCGAAATGCTTTCACAAGCCCGTCATGGCAAACGTTTCGGGCTTTTCGATCGAGGATTACGCCTATACCTGCCAAAAGCTGGATGCCGAGTCCCAGGTCGGCTGGCTGGAGGTCAATATCTCCTGCCCCAACGTGCACGGCGGCGGCATGAGCTTTGGCACCTCTCCCGAGGCTGCAGCAGAGGTCACTCG
>CAZCRV010000258.1:0-2545 GCA_964501175.1 uncultured Clostridium sp. | reverse complement strand
TACCGCTGATTCCTAAGTTGGTAAATGCAAAATCAATATCGGGAAACGCGTCCTCCAGCATGGCTGATGCATACTTGGGGTATCCAAAGCCCATGTCGGAGGACTGACTTCGGTCTCGGCCTGCGTCGGTTACGCTATCCCCTTGAAACAAAATCTTCATAATCTCTTGTTGAATCTCCTTAGTCTACGATCTCACCGTAGATCTGTCCGAATGCGCAAGCAGCGTTGCACTCGTCGGTATCGATGTGCATAGCCAGAGCGAACTTGTCGCTGACGCGGCAAACAACGTCGTCAAAGATCAGAGAACGAGCGGAATTTACGCGAACCTTGACAACCTGGCCATTGGTCACGCCAAGCGCCTCTGCTTCCTCGGGACGCATGTGAATGTGTCTCTTTGCAATGATCACGCCGCTGTCGATGGTCAGCTCACCTGCAGGACCGACCAGCTTTACGCCGGGGGTGTTTGCAACGTCGCCGCTCTCACGTACGGGAACACCGGCAAGGCCGAGTGCGCGTGCGTCGGAGAAGGACAGCTCAACCTGGTTAGCGGGACGGGTGGGACCCAGCACGCTGACAGCCAGAGAGCCCTTAGGGCCAACGAGGGTGATCTTTTCATTGCCGGTTGCGAACTGACCGGGCTGGCTGAGCATCTTCTTTACAGTCAGCTCTGCGCCTGCGCCGTACAGGACCTCAACGGCTTCTTTGGTCAAGTGGATGTGTCTGGCAGAGGTTTCAACCAGAATTTTGTTTTCCATAATGACATCTCCTTATGTATTTTTAATTTTTTATTTTGCAAAAAACCGGATTTCTCCATTATCACCTTACATTATATCACAATCTGACAAAATTGTAAAGGGATTTTTTGAATAATAACGCATGCATATCATGATAAATTTAGGGCATACTGTCAATAACTATGATAAAGGAGAACGATATGGAGCATAAGGATAAGCAAAGCGATCTGCAGGACAAGCAGGGCGAACTTTACGAAAACATAAAAGAAAGCGGCGGCGTAGTGACCAAGGGGGCGAGTGAGACCATTCATTGCCTTTCGATCGTGGGGCAGATCGAGGGGCACTATATGCTGCCGGACGGCCAGAAGGCGACCAAATACGAGCACCTCATTCCCCTGCTGGTCTCCTTGGAGCAGGATCCCGAGATTGACGGGCTGCTGATTTTGCTCAACACCATGGGAGGCGACGTGGAGGCGGGACTGGCGATTGCCGAGGTGATCGCATCCATGACAAAGCCCACCGCCTCGGTGGTGCTGGGCGGCGGGCATTCCATCGGCGTGCCGCTGGCGGTGGCGGCAAAGAGGTCGTTTATCGTGCCGAGTGCCACCATGACCATACACCCGGTCAGAATCAACGGGCTTGTGGTAGGCGCACCGCAAACCTACACGTATTTTTCGCAGATGCAAAAGCGCATTATCAACTTTATCTGCAGCCATTCAAGAGCAAAGGAGGACGAGATCCACGCGCTGATGATGCGACCGGACATGATTGCCACAGACGTGGGCTCGGTGATTGAGGGACAAGAGGCGGTGGAATACGGACTGATCGACGCGGTGGGCGGAATCGATACAGCGCTTGCAGATCTGCGAAAGCAGATCAAAAAGCATAAGAAAAAAGGATAACCGCCACCACACGGACACGTATTGTCAGGATGAAAGTTTTTGCGTCGCTTTTTTCAGAAAAGCATGGTGGCGTGTGAATGTTTCCGGTATTTCAAGTGTTATTGACGCCACCCGATGCTGAATTTCTGCGAAATTCAACATCCAAAAGTCAACCGGCGGCGCCCTCGTCGCGCCCGCAGGCGCGAAATCCATTACTCGCCGTTTTTTGGTTCTTTTTTGCGGCTACTTGCTCAAAAAAGAACGGAGAGAAATTACACAACGTATAAGAAAAGGAAGTTACTCATGCAAAGTAACTTCCTTTATCTATTTCACCAAAATCTCGCCCACAGCGCAAGTCTTGCACGTAAAAAATCTTGATTCTCCCGAGCAGGCATGGTATAATAAAAGAAAATGCTTACGGAGGCCATTATGATATACAACAAGCTGGTTCGCGACCGCATTCCCGAAATCATCCGCGCCAAGGGTGGCAATTGCTCCACGCGCATCCTCTCGGACGATGAATACGCTGATGCACTTGATCGTAAGCTTGGCGAGGAATTAGCCGAATACCTGGGCTCACACGATCCCGAGGAGCTGGCGGATCTTTTGGAGGTCATTTATGCCTGCGCCGCCCTGCAAGGCCTCTGCCCTGCCGACCTTGAGCGCATCCGCGCCGAAAAGGCCGCAAAGCGCGGCGGGTTTGAGGATAAGATTTTATTGGTGGAGAGTTAAGAGATATTGTGTAACAAGACGTGAAAGAGCGTCCATACGGTGAACCTCATCCACCGCTCTGATGCATCTTAATATTTCAGAAAAAAATAAAAAAAATAAACAAACCCCACCTCACCTTTTTCATCTTCCCCGACTATACGGATGAAAGCATTGATCAAGAGCTTTGGAGAAAGATATGAAAAAACAAGAATTGCTGAA
>CAZCRV010000257.1:0-2565 GCA_964501175.1 uncultured Clostridium sp. | reverse complement strand
ACGTAAATGATAAAGGTATCGAGGGTGCGGCAGTTACCGTTATGCCGATGGCAGGAGCAGCAGGTCCTCTTGAGGGCTACGAGGAGGTATATCACGACTATATCGTTGACAGAGCTTTCGGGTTTGTCATTACAGATAGTTATGGCGCAGTGCTTTTCTCCGGTGTTGTAAATAGCATAAATTGATGCTAACGAGTATAAAAAATTGAAATCATATAAATGGAGAAGAAAAAATGAACAAGCAAACCAAACAAATCGTACTTTATTCGTCTATCGCTGCTGCGGCAGTTGCTTCTATTACAACCGTGATTATTCTTGCGGTTCATCACAAAAAGAAGAAAAAACTCGCCAACAAAGAAGTCGATCTTCTTGACGAAGAATCTGACGTTGTAGCAGAGGATGCGGATATTGCGTAAAAGAAATTGCCCTCGTTCTGAAAATGAGCGAGGGCAAATTTTTCAAAATATTGTGTTAGAAATTCTTCCTTTTGTTGTCTATGTAAGTGAAGGCACCTAACACAGAAAGGAGAGGGAAATGGATGACCGTCAAATAATCGAACTGTATAATCAACGCGATGAGAATGCGATCAAAGAAACAAGCGATAAGTATGGAAATTACTGCTTCAGCATCGCAAACAATATCCTTGCTTGTAAGCAAGATTCGGAAGAATGTGTCAACGATACTTGGCTTCAAACGTGGAACAGTATTCCACCGCAAAAGCCGAACTGTCTGAAAGCGTTTCTTGCCAAGATCACACGCAATCTTTCGCTCAACCGTTACAAAGAAAAGACGAGAGACAAACGTGGCAGTGGGGAAGTAGTGTTGGCTTTGGACGAAATGGATGAGTTTCTTGCGGGAACCTCTGACGCTGCTTCGGAGTATGAGCAGAAAGAATTTTTGGCGATGCTCAACCGTTTCCTCTATTCGCTCCCCGAAAGAGAGCGTAATATCTTTATCTTGCGATACTTTTATATGGACGGCACCAAAAGCATAGCGCAGGCTTGTTCAATTAAGGAAAGCAATGTATTGATGATCCTTTCTCGCACACGAAAGAAACTCAAAGAAACATTAGAAAGAGAGGGCTACACAATATGAAGAAAGAACAGTTTTCGGATATGATGAATAATATTGACGATGAACTGATCGTCAATGCAAAAGCCACAAGTAAGGCGGTGAGAAAAATATCTTGGAAACAGATCAGCGCGATAGCAGCTTGCTTTTGTCTTGTTCTTACGGCTATTATCTGTATTCCAATGATGAATAACGATGGAAAGGTTATTGCCAATTACAAAACGGGCGGGATCGTTGATGCTCAGTATCCTATTCCACTTCCGGGTGAAACTATATTTTTTTACGAAGTAGAACAGGCTCGCAAGGAGTATATGGGTAAAGACGTTCAATTCTTGGTTGCATTTAAGGTTTTCAAGGATGGAAATGATGAACTAAGCGGCGAGGAGTTGAACGCCGAATATCAGCGCCTTGCAGACTTAGGATATAAACTGTATCACGTTGAGGATCATTGGACGTATCGTGCAGGTGGTGTGAAAGAGTATAGACCCATTGTGGTTGGTCTGTTTACTGAAGATCAGTTGGCCAATTTCAAAGCAAATGAAAAGTACGGATATAGTTTTTACTTTGAGACTAATGGCGATGGTTCCTCAATACCGATTGATGAAAAAGATGCTATAACTAATTTTAATTCAAGCGTTGCTTAACCATTCAGCCCTCGTTCCGTAAATGGAGCGAGGGCTGTTCTACGCCAAAGTAACACCGTAACACCTCAAAGTAACACTCTAAAGGGTAGAATTACTGTCTGAAATGTGATATAATAAGGGTGCATGAAACGGAGGTGGCAATATGGAATTTTCCGAAAAATTAAAAGAACTGCGGAGCGAAAAAGGCATCTCGCAAGCAAAGCTCGCAGCAGATATACATATCTCGAGATCTGCCGTGGCAAAATGGGAGAACGGCTTGGGATTGCCGAGTGACGAGTCACTCAAACTGTTAGCCGACTATTTCGGTACTACAATCGACGAGCTGATCCCCAACAAGAGCAATGAAGAAATCCTTGTGTCGAAGAACAAGACCATCGACCAACAGAAAAAGGTCATCATCGGGTTTGCGGCAGGGTGCGCTATCGGTCTATTTATATTGGGCTTCATCTTCATCGAACCGCTGAGAGAGAGCTTAGTTCAATTAGGCTTAGGTGTAATTTGCGTGATACTTGGCATCTTCAATGTGTGCGGAAACATCGGTACAATCCATTGGTATAATCGTCGTAAGGTCACGAAGGAGAACCAAAAGGCTTATTGTATGTTCGTCGGTCTTGGAACACTTATTATCGGTGTGGCTATAATTGCAGGCGCAGTTATACAAGCGTTAGGAAACATAGCGGCAAGCGGATTGGCAATAGGTGTAGGTGTTCTGATTGGATTAGCTTTTATCTTATACGCACAATTCAAATATAACAGAGGTCTGTTCTAAAAGTTATGCCCTCGTTCCACATTGGAGCGAGGGCTTTTTCTCGTATGACGGGTATGTCAATGCTCTGTGGTGAAATCAGAGC
>CAZCRV010000256.1:0-2573 GCA_964501175.1 uncultured Clostridium sp. | reverse complement strand
TAGATACAGAAACGCTAAATGGATTAAGTTTGTATGCGTACTGTAATAATGATCCTGTGAATTATTCGGACGGATCCGGACATTTCCCAATTTTAGCAGTATTGATTGGAGCTGGCATTGGTTTCTTAACTTCTTATATTCCAGATGTTATTTCTGAAATGCAAGATGGATTTGATTGGTCTGATTTTAATACTTTTGAAGACAATTGGGTTAAATATGTTGGCGCTACATTAGGTGGAGCTATAGGTGGATTAGGAGCAGGCATAGGAACTACAATTCTAGCAAATGGTATAGGCAATGTTGTTGAAGCGGCTTTTGCAGGTGATATTTCTAATTTTGGAGATGCAATGATTCAATTTGCTCTCGGCGGAGTACTTGGAGGAGTTGGATATGGTGCTAGTAAAGGTATTGCAAGCATCTTTGCTGATAAGAAGATATTTGGAATTTTAGGTAATTTATCAGATAATGCTAAAGTTAATAAAAGATTAGCTAAAGCTGGCTTTGGTAACTTAAAGATTGGCAAACATGGTTTAGCGACTGTATATGAAAAAATGTACAAAAAATTAGGTTTTGAAACATTAGAAAAAGGATTGTCATATGGATATGATACGATTGTAGGATTCATCTTTTAGGAGCTAACTATATAAAAATCAAGTATTAATTTGAAAATTATTTGTTTAGTTAACTTTATGTTCTTTGAAATGTGAATATGGAAAAAATGCATATTTAAAAACACCGATTTTGAGGCGTGTTTAAAATTTTGATGTATTATTTATTATTTTAATAATGTAGCATTAAATTTTGTATCATCACCTGTACTAGTACATAAGTGATAAATAACTCGAAGAAGTTTTCTAACACAGTGTCCTTGAGCACAGCGTTTACTCTTACCTTGAGATAATTTTAAACGATAATAAGTTTTGAATACTTCATTATTGTTGATTACAGGTATAATTACTTGATAAAGTGTTTTTCTTAAGTATTTTGATCCTTTTTTAGTAATAGCGGTATGTTCAGCTTTATATTGACTTGATTGATGTTCATATGGAGCTACTCCAGCAAACTTTATTAACTTTTTAGCACTTGAGTAGTTGTTAATATTTCCAAACTCAGCTAAAATAGAAGTACCAGAGAAGTGGGAAATTCCTGGAATTGTAAGTATAGGAGAGTTTGCTTGGCGGCTGAACTCTTCTATTTTTTTATCTATTTCTTCAAGTTGTTCATTGATTAATTCAATTTGCATAGCCAAATGTTTTATTTGTATAACTTCAGAATTAGAATCAATTCCAATAGAGGTTTTAGCTTTTTCTTTCAATTCTTCAGCAGTTAAAGGAATGCGTTGTCCTCTTCCCGTGAACTCAAAACATTTACGAATAGTTCTAATATCAGCTTTTGCGATATTAGCCGCACTACCAAATGTTTTTAGAATATTCATATAAACAATACCGTATTTAGACTTAAAAAGTGAGTTAAATTCAGGAAAAACAATATCAATACATTTTTGTAATCTATTGGAGTATACATTAATTTCCTCTTTTAAATTATGATGGTGACGAGTTAATTCTCGTTGTTCAAATAATTCGAACTTGTCAATTTTGGTTACACGATATGGTTTCTTTTTCGAATTAGAAGAAATAACATCACAAATGGTAAATGTATCTAAATCATCGTTTTTAGAAATACCACCTTGTAATTTACGTGTAAGATCTGTAGCGACTGGGTTAATTAGAGCTACAGTGTAATTATGTGATAATAGTTCTTTGAGTAGAGCTAGGTGATAATGACCGGTATCTTCCATACCGAATAACATGTCCTCCTTCTTGTAGCATTTAACTTTATCTATTAAAAAATTAAAGCCAGTTTTGTTGTTTTTGATATTGGTTGGTGAAACAATTTCTTCACCTGTGTTCTGATTTAAAACACAGAATGTATGACTCAATTTACCAATATCGATTCCAATTAAGATCATAATAATACTTCCTTTCATTTAATGTTTGTGATGTGTTATCTACGATCCTTAAACCACAAATCCTGGTACAAAATGTGAATTCGAGACCCATCTAACTAATCATAATTTTGGTGTAAGGTGTGGTGAGTGCCTCCTAGAAGTTGTCGATGCCACATGAAAATGTAAAAATCCACATTCACACATTCAATATAACAAATCAATAAACGTTATTCAACTACGGTAAAAGTTGAAAGAAAGGAGAAGGTATATTGAAAATGACAATTAGATGAGTCAATTACAATATACCAGGAAATATGTGGATAGGGATTTTATTAATTGTTTTGTCGATATTTAACATTTTATTATTAATTTCGTGCATATGTTTAATTTTTACATCATTCTATTATTATTCGATTGTTATCTTTTTTATGGTGATGATATTGTATCTATTTATTTCTATAATTTTCTTTAAACATACAAATAAAATATTAGAAAAAGAAAAACATATTTTAAAATCTTTTAAGTTAATAAAGTGTATTCGTAAAGAAAAAGAGATTAATATTATTGAATTTAAATTAAATAATAATAAATGGGTTAGCGAGAAAGATGAGAGTTTATCATTTGC
>CAZCRV010000255.1:0-2604 GCA_964501175.1 uncultured Clostridium sp. | reverse complement strand
CCAGATCTCCCTCCCCTGTCAGATAGTTCAGACTGTCCAGACAGCACGTCACCGCTCCGACCGTACCGTACAGCTCAAAGCGGCGCATATCCTGCAATATAAAAAGCGGTGGCTTTTCCAGCGACTCGTCCAAGGCGCTTTGCATCATGGCCTCACACAGCATGTCCTCGCTGCCGTCCGCGCCAATCATGTCGTATCCGCGACGGGCAAGCTCCAGCGTCATGCGCCCGGTGCCGCAGGCAAGGTCCAGCACAAGCTCGGGGCGCGCGGGCAGATAATGGGCAAAGCAGCCCTCGAAAAAATCCGCCCAGGCGCGATAATCCAGCTCGGCATTGAGTCGGTCATACACGCGTGCAATCGCGCCATAACCGTCATACATCATATAAATTTCTCCGTTTTTCGCTCTTTTCAATGTCATCCAGCACCTTAAGATAGCCATCGCTGCTATACTTTAAGCAGCGGTTGACGCGGCTGATGGTGGCGGTGCTCAGACCCGTTGTGGAGGCAATCTCGTTATAGATATGTCCGTCGCGCAGCATTTTGGCCGCCTGCATGCGGCGGGACATTTCCTGCAGCTCGGCGGGCGTGCAAAGATCGGCAAAAAAGTCGTAGCAGTCCTCAACCGTCTCCAGCGTCAAAATGCCCTTGAACAAATAAGTCAGCTTTTCATCCTTGTTGATGTTACCCATACTATCCTCCATTCGTTATTTTGGGGAAAGCGATCATATTACACAAAAAGTTGATTATACATGTAAAATAATTATAACATTTTCCAAAGGTAATGTAAAGGGTATTTCGAAAATTTCATCACATTTTCGCACAAAATTTATGTAACAAGTCATTGATATGCGTCAATTTATTATTGACTTTGCGTCCCGAATCATGTATAATAAGGAATATAATGATAAAAACTTGGAGAGACATATGGAAATCAAGGTTGGAAAAAAGATCAAATTACTCAGAAAAAAGAACGACGTAACCCAGGATAAGCTGGCAGCCTATCTTGGCGTGACCCCCCAGGCCGTTTCCCGTTGGGAATCCGAGACCTGCTATCCCGATATTGAATCCCTGCCGGTCATCGCCGACTTTTTCGGTGTGAGCATGGACGAGCTGATGTGCTACGACTCCTTGCAAAAGGAGCAGAAGGTTGCGGATTACCTGTCACAGCTGGAGGTGCTGTACGATCGCGACGAGCTTACCGAGGCGCTCTCGCTTTTGCGTGAGGCAATTGCCGAAATCCCCTCCTCCTTTGAGCTGCAGCTGGAGCTGGCAACCACGCTTTCCGCCATCAATGCGGACGGCAAGCCCCGCAAGGCGGATATGCAGGAGGCCGTCTCTCTTTGCATGCATATCCTCGAGGACTGCACCGACGATTTGCTCCGCGACCGCACCAAGAAAACGCTTTGCGATATTTATTCACATCAGCTGGGCGACGACGAGCGCGCGCAGGAGATTGCAAACAAGCTGCACAGCATGAGCTTTTCCAAGGAGATCGTCAAGGCAACCGTGCTGACAGGTGAGGTAGCATTTAACCAGGCGCAGGAAAATCTGATTCTGTTTGCGGACAACATGTGGTGGCACATGTACAACATCGCCTGCGTGCCGGACATTTCGGGCAACCACTACACCACGGACCAAAAGATCGCCATTCTGCAAAAGGCTGTGGATCTTTTCCACCTGCTCTTTGGCGAGAACGACCTGCTTTACTACCACGACAGACTTGCCAACTCCTACCGTCAGCTGGCCATGTTCTACCTGATGAAGGGCGACAAGGAAAACGCGCTGGCATGCGCCGAGAAGATGGCGGATCACGCCATTGCCTACGATACGCGCCCCGAGAGCGCGACCTATTCTTCCCTGCCCATCAACTGCGTGCAGTACGAGAAGGAAACCGAGGGTGCGACCAAGTGTGCAAAGCTGCTTGCGGGCCGCTTTGGCAGCCGCATCTGGGCTCCCATTCGCGATACCGAGCAGTTCCGCGCCATTATGGCACGCATGAGCGAGTACGTATGATCCATCCAAATCAAAAAGCGACCTGCCGCGGCAGGTCGCTTTCTTGTTTAATTCTCTTCAATCGGCTTTCCCTTGATCAGCACCTGCGCACGTCCGCTCTTGCCGACCACCAAAAGGGCTTGGGTGTCGCCGACGCGGAACGCCTCGCGGCGTGCAAGGCCGATAAAGAGGAATTTGCTCTTTAAGGTAAACTCCTCGCCGTCAATGCCCACCGTCATTTTACCGATCAGCGGACAGCAGGTGTACGTCACGTCGTGCAGGACCTCGTCCTCTTGCACCTTCCAATGCTGCTTGATCATGCGCTCACCTCTTATTTTCCGTAATTCTCAAAATACTCGTTGGCCGCAAAGTCCTTCTTTTCGGTAAACTTTGCGCGCATGTCGCTAAGGCTGCCCGTATAGATCAGATAACTGTACTCCAGCGGCACGAAGCTCTGCAGCTTGATCGACTTGATGGGAGCGACGTAGTTGGTAGCCGCGTGGTGCGGCTCCTTGGTGCCGTTATAGGCGTGTCTGCCACCCACAAGCAGCTCCACACCGGGCACGTACAAACCAATTCCCCAATCGTTGTCATCGGTCCATGCACACCAGG
>CAZCRV010000254.1:1535-2636 GCA_964501175.1 uncultured Clostridium sp. | reverse complement strand
TGGGGAGATGCCGATCAGAACGGCGTGGTGGACGGACGCGACGTCACCGCCATTCGCCGTTATTTAGAGCATTTACCCACCGTGTGCCACACGGGCGCTGCCGATCTTGACGACAGCGGCGCGGTGGACGCACGCGACGCAGAGATTTTGCGTCAATTTTTGGTAGAAAACAATTAAAATTTTCATAAACTACGTCGGCTGTGACCGACAGTACAGGAGGTTAAAATGGATTTTAGATTTGTGGACAAAAAGTACCGTCCCGTTCCCTTCTGGTCCTGGAACGAGCGTCTTCGTACAGAGGAAACGCGCAGACAGATCGGCCTTATGGATGACGTTGGCATCGGCGGCTTTTTCATGCACGCACGCGGCGGTCTGCAGACCGAGTATATGGGTGAGGAATGGTTTGACAACGTTTCCGCATCCATCGACGAGGCAGGAAAACGAGGCATGCACGCATGGGCGTACGACGAAAACGGCTGGCCCTCCGGCTTTGGCGGTGGCATTGTCAACGGCAAGGGCATCAAGTATCAGCAGAAATATCTGCGTGTCAAGAAGTTCACGCCCGACCTCGAAGACCCCAGAGGCCCCGAGGTCATCTATTGCTTTGAGAACTACTGCTTCTACTATGAGGTCAACCCCTTCTACGTAGACACCTTGGACGGTGAGGTCATTGCCGACTTTATCAATGAAATCTATGAGCCTTACTACGAAAAGTACGGCACCAGCTTCGACGGCTTCTTTACCGACGAGCCCCAGATCTCGCGTAACGGCATTCCGTGGAGCTTCATTTTGCCCGAGGAGTATGAAAAGGCATACGGTGAGCCCATTTTTGACCACCTGATAGAGCTGTTCATCGAGCGCGGTGAGTGGCAGCAGACCAGAATGAACTTCTGGAAGCTGGTCACCGAGCTGTTCTCCAAGAACTATAACAAGCAGATTTACGATTGGTGTACAGCACACGGCCTGCTCTATACCGGCCATTTGGTGCTTGAAGAGACGCTGGAATCCCAGCTGACCAGTAACGGCGCGTGCATGCCGCACTACGAATATTACCACATCCCGGGCATGGACTGGCTGTGCCGTCCCATTTTTCCCTGCCTG
>CAZCRV010000254.1:0-1525 GCA_964501175.1 uncultured Clostridium sp. | reverse complement strand
GCCTGACCATGGCGCAGCTTTGCTCCACCGCAGCGCAGACCGGCAAAAAGCAGATCTTGTCCGAAACCTTTGCACTCTGCGGCCACAACGTTGGCCACGAGGAGCTCAAGAGAAACTACGAGTGGATGATGGTGCGCGGCGTCAACCTGATGTGCCAGCACCTCGAGGGCTACTCTCTGCGCGGTATCCGTAAGAGAGACTACCCGCCCGCAATGTATTGCCAGCAGCCCTGGTGGGCAGATTACAAGGTATTCAACGACGCCATGTCCCGCATCGGCATGATGCTGGCAGAGGGTGAGATCCGTTACGATACCCTGATCATGCATCCTCAGACCTCGGCCTGGATCAGCTTTAACTGCGGCGACAACAAGGGCCTTGGCGATTATAACAACGACGTCATCAACGTCATGAACGCGCTGGACGCAAAGCACGTGCTCTACCACCTTGGCGACGAGATCATGATCGAGCGTCACGGCAAGGTGGAGGGCGGCAAGCTGATCATCGGTCAGCAGTCGTATTCCACGGTCGTGCTGACCAAGCATATCGCGTACCTGCCCTATACCGAAAAGGTACTGGCCGAATTCAAGGCGCAGGGCGGTAAGATCGTAACGGTTGACGAGGTCGAGGGCTGCGACCTGATCGACAATCCCAACGTTACCTACACCAAGCGTTACTACGACGGCTTTGAGCTTTACTATTTCGTCAACAGCACCGACCAGGAGCAGCCCACCAACTTCAAGGTCGGCAGCTACGCCATCGACATTGAGACCGGTGAGAAGGTTGACTTCTTTGGTACCTACAATTTCCCGGCATACGGCAGCCTTGTCGTTATCGACGACGGCACGGCTCACGCAGAAGCACCCGCACCTCGTGCACTCCAGGAAGTTTGCCTGTGCGGTGATTGGGCTGTTGCATCCATGACCGACAACGCGCTGACCTTAGATACCTGCACGTATTGGTTTGACGGTGTGCTGCAGCAGGAGAACGCTTGCGTGCTCAACGTGGCAGAGAGAGCTTACGAGCTTGGCCGCGGTGTGGATATCAAGTGCCACTTTACCTTTAACGCAGAGGTGATCCCCGAGCGCATTTATCTTGCTTGCGAGACGCCCGAGATCTTTGCCATCAAGCTCAACGGCAAGGATGTGGATAAGACCGATTGCGGTTATTTCCGCGACCATTCCTTCCGCATGCTGAATATCGCAGGACTTGTACAGAAGGGCGAGAACGTCATCGAGCTGCAGGTTTACTTAAAGGAGACCGATGAGGTTTACGAGAACCTTAAGAAGTCGAGAATTTTCGAGTCCGAAAAGAACAAATTGACCTTCGGCACCGAGATCGAGCCTATGTACCTGGTTGGCGACTTCGGCGTCAAGGCGGACGGCAAGTTTGAGCCCATCCCCAATAAGGCGTACTTCTACGAGGGCAGCTTTTCATTGGTCGAAGCACCCAAGACGCGGACCTTGAAGGAATTCGAGAAGCAAGGACTTCTGTGCTTCGCGGGGGAGGTCACGCTCTGATTCTTTGG
>CAZCRV010000253.1:0-2638 GCA_964501175.1 uncultured Clostridium sp. | reverse complement strand
CTGCCAGTGCATAAGGAATCTGAATGCTCAGACCGCCGATACCTGCGATCAGAATAGCGGAAACGACGAATAGGTTCTTGTTATCGTTCAGATCAAGATCCTTGAACATCTTTAAACCGGAGACTGCGATAAAGCCGTACAGAGTCAGGCAAACACCGCCCATGACGCAAGAAGGAATGGACTGCAGCACAACCATCAAGGGGCTGACGAAGGACAGCAGGATACACATGATGGCGGTTACGGTGATGGTGATTACGGACGCGTTACCGGTAATAGCCACGCAACCGACGGACTCACCGTAGGTGGTGTTAGGGCAGATACCGAATGCGGTACCCAGAATGGAACCAACGCCGTCGCCCAGCAGCGTGCGGGACAGACCGGGTTCCTTGATCAGGTCGCGGTCGATGATGCTGGAAAGGTTCTTGTGGTCTGCAATGTGCTCTGCAAATACGACCAGAGCTACGGGCAGGAATGCTACGATAACCTCAACAGCACCGCCAAGGTCGATCAGCTTAGCGCCGGGGTTAGCAGCAAGAACGTCAGCGGTCAAGGTGCCGTTAACCAGCTCCTTGATTGCAGCAACCAACGAAATCTTGGGAACGCTGATAAATGCCTGAATGCCTCTGAAGGTGCCATCGGCATCAACAAAGTTATTGACGACGGGATCCCAGTTGATGATTTGGAGATACTCAATGTCGGCAACAAGACCGATCACGGTAAATACGGATGCAACAGCGTAACCTGCCACGATACCCAGAATGAACGGAATCAGCTTGGGCATGGTGTACTTCTTCTGCGTGGAGCAGATGACAACGGTCAGGAAAGTAACAATACCGCAGAACAGACCGACCAGGTTGTAGCCACCGTTGACAGCGTCGGAGTTGGCCTTGACGATATCACCCATAGCAGCACCTGCCAAGGACAGACCGATGATGGTAACTGTAGGACCAATGATAACGGGAGGCATGAGCTTATTGACCCAGTTTGTGCCAACCAGCTTGATGATCAGAGCGATGACGACGTAAACAAGGCCTGCAACAATAGAACCAAGCAAAATGCCGCAATAACCGTATGCAAGGGCGACGCCCAAGGAGCCCAGGAATGCGAACGAGCTGCCAAGGAATACGGGGCTCTTGCCCTTGGTAAAGAACTGATAGGTCAGCGTGCCAACGCCTGCGCCCAGGATAGCGGCAGGAATCTGCGTCGGAATACCGATGATGGTGGGAACTGCGATGGTTGCCGCAAGAATTGCCAGCAACTGCTGAATGGCAAAGATGATCAGATTGCCAAATTTCGGCTTGTCATGGATGTCGTAAACTAAATTTTTAGCCATGGTTACTCCCCTTTTTATGAATTTTTCAAGTTCGGACAGCATATTGTGCCTGTCCGACCCTTATCTCTCATTTTATCACAACAGGTAGAAATTGTCAACGAAATATGACAAAAAAACAGCACAAGAACGCATATCAAAATTTGTTGAAAAAGACAATATAAAAGGCAGAGCGACATGCATCGCTCTGCCCTTCTTCGGATATTTACCGCTTTAATTTTGCTACACGGTTTCGGATACCGCGGATGATCAGCACGGCAATCAGAACCAGATTAGGCAAAAGAAATGCGAGCAGCGCAATCGGAAGAGGCACGTCGATCCATTTCTCCTCGGGGATTTCGGGCGTTTCGGGTGCGGGCTCGGTTTCGGGCGAGGGATCGGGCTCGGTTTCTGGTGCGGTCGATTCGTGAATCGACCCTACGGTTTCTGTTTCTGTTTCTGTTTCTGTTTCTGTTTCGATTTCGGTTTCTGTTTCGGTTTCGGGCTCGGGCAAGGGCGCAATAACGCCTGTCTCCAATACCGCATCACATACCGTGCAGATCGCTTGCATACTTCCCGCAACGCCAACCTGAGGCTGCAGGTCTATGATCCAATCGCTTGGCACGTGCCCATATTGTGCTACTGATCCTTTCTCAGCATATCCACATACCTCACAAGTGCGGCTAATCTCCCCTTTTTCTATACACGTAGGAGCAACAACCAACGTCCATTCTCCAAAGCCATGTCCGTATGCGTCCACGTAGGGATCCACGTAGGAGTCACCGCAAGCGGTACAAGTATAGGTGGTGTAGCCGTTTTCCGTGCAGGTTGGGACGGTGACGGTGGATTCGTACACATGCTCTGTAGCCTCGGTGACTTGCGTTTCATCATCATCGCATCTGTCGCAATCACGTCTGTCCTCGCCGTTTGCTGTGCACGTGGGGGCAATCGTCTGCGTCCACTCACCGTAGTTGTGTCCAAGGGCGTTTACATATGTGTCAACGTAGGAGTCACCGCAAGCGCAGGTATAAGTCGTATAGCCCTGCTCGGTGCAGGTGGGGGCGGTAACGGTGGATTCGTGCTTGTGTTCCGTTGCCGCAACAACTTCTGTTTCGTAGGACTCACATCTGTCGCAATCCCGACGTTTTTCCCCATCCGAAGTGCACGTGGGAGCAATCGTCTGCGCCCACTCGCCATAGTTGTGTCCAAGGGCGTCAACATATGTGTCAACATAAGAGTCGCCGCACTCGCAGGTGTAGGTGGTATAGCCCTGTTCGGTGCAGGTGGGGGCAGTGATGGTAGTTTCGTAACTGTGCTCATGGAATCCGG
>CAZCRV010000252.1:0-2650 GCA_964501175.1 uncultured Clostridium sp. | reverse complement strand
CACTCGCGCTCGATGGTCAAAAAGCCCTTGTAGCCGATGTCGTCCAGTGCCTGCAGGTAGGTCTCGAAGTGTACGCCGCCCGTACCGAGCGGAACTTCGGCAAAGTACTGAATGCCCTGGAATTCCTGAGGAACGGGATGCACGACACCGTAAATGTACTCGGGATTGCCGCGGTGCAGCATGACGCCGTCCTTGGCGTGGGTATGTACGATATAATCCTTGAGGTTGTGCACGGCCTCTACGGGATCGTCGGCAGATACCATGACCAGGTTCGCGGGGTCAAGGTTGACGGCTACGCCGCGAGAACCCAGGGAGTCAAGGAACTTTTTGAGCACGGCGCTGGTCTCGGGGCCCGTCTCTATCGCGAAATGAGAGCCCATGCTGTCCGCAAATGCTGCAAGCTCGGAGCAGGCTGCCTGCATGATGGCATATCTGGGGTGGTTCGGATCCTCTGGTACGACACCGATGTGCGTGGTGACGATATCGGTCTCCAGCTCCTTTGCAAGCTCTAAGATGCGCTTGGACTTTTCAATGCACTCGGGGTTCTTTTCGGGATTGCCAAAGCCCATGCCAAGGTCACCGCAAATGGCGGAGAAGCAAAGGCCGTAGGACTTGACCATGTCAAGCAGCTCGCGTCTTTGCTGCTTGCTCATATTTTCGGGTGCGTGCTCACCGTAGGTGCAGTACATCTGCAGACCCTGCACGCCCATCTCAGCCGCGGTCTTGATAGCGGTAGCAGTATCGGTTCTGAAGGACTCGACGATGACGCCGATCGGAAATTTTCTCATGGTAAATACCTCCGTAAATTACTATAAGTTATTATAACTTTTCAAAGCCCGAATGTCAAGAGTTAAGCCGTTTTAAGTGGTAAGGTTTTTCAAGAAAAACGCCCCAAAGTAAGCGAATGCTTGCCTTGGGGCTTGGAAATGAGTCGCAACAGAAAAGCGTCATCAGCTACTGTTTGGGGACTTTATCCGGCAGCAGATCATGCATAAATTCTACGGCTTTTTCATTGTACGTAAAATAGATGATATTCTTTTCTTTCAGCACTTCTTCAAAGCTCTTGCATTCTATTTTTCGATCAGAAACAAGAAGATATGCATATCCGTTTGGACGAGTCAATACTTGCACGTCGCGAACGTCTTCCCATTTGATAAATCTGGCTTTACTTTTTCTGAAAACCGTTTTTCTGATGCCTGTTTCATCTAAGTGTATTTTAGACATGAGTCTGGGATAAAGCAAAATCGGTAAACCAATTCCATCACCATATACTAAAACCACCGCCAACCACCACATAAAATCTGAAGGATCATAAGTAATCACAAAGACGTAAATAAAGCCTAAAGACATCCCCCACATTAAACATGCAACTATGATAAACAACGGTAAATCGGTATGGAATTTTAATTCTTTTTTCATTAAAAATCTCCGTATTAATAACTTACTAACAGACGACTATCAGGAGTGGGTTTAAACAATGTAACAGGGGGCAGGCCCTTGTTACACCGCAAGTTTAGTCTTTTGTTGGGTTTGCTCGCCCGGCGGCGTAACAATGCTCCGTCCCCTTTTACATAATTAGATTTCTGTCAATAACAGGTTATCGTTATCAACTATTTTATATTATATTTCACATAAAAAGAGTGCCGCCGAAGCGACACCCTCGAAGGATATGATGTTTAATTCGAGACTGTAAATATATTGAAAATATTTACGAAATAAATTGGTGAATATACAATTTATCATCAAGCAATTCCACCCAAATCACTGTTGTTTTTTGCTGTAAAGCATTAGTAGAACAGAATTGAAAATATATATCTCGAAGTCGGTATAATACATTGCTTTCAAAATCATCTCTAGTTGAGATGGATAGACCATCAGATTTAACAACGTAAAATTTCAACATTGGACAATTGACACCCGGTTCAAGTATCATGTTTGAAACGACTTGCCCGTGGATATTTCTCTTATAATATCCATATCCAATTTCATTTTGATACGGAGCATATTTCTTTCTAAATGCTCCAAAACTCAATTTCACCTCAGTATTTTCAAAAACATTCTTTGCTTGTTTTTTTGAGGTGCAGAATGTTTCATCAATGTTGATTGCTCGAGAATAGATTTTCATAAATTCCCTCCATTATTTCATGTAACAGGGGACGGTTCTCTGTTACATAGAATTTTAATTCTTTTTTCATTCAGATATCTCCTCATTAACTCTTACGCGCGAAAGTTCAGTCGGCTTTTGAGGCGCGCGTGTATCCTACAAATTCATTATAACACAATTTCTATCATGCGTCAAGAAATTGTCTGCTTTTGCACAATCAGAGGATGAAAGGATGAAACAGGCGCGCGGAGCCTTTTCTTGACAAAGCTCCAACGGTTTGCTATAATGATGTAACCTTATCGTTATCAACTATTTTATATTATATTTCACATAAAAAGAGTGCCGCCGAAGCGACACCCGAGTAAATCAAGTCAATCAGAAACCTATAAAACATTAACAAATAGAAGATATATGCCAATAAATGACAAAACAAGAAAAGAAGCTAAACTGTGCTTAGGATAAAATCCATTTAAATCCCTCATAGAATAAGAACATTTTAAATTATTTTTGAAGATTGTTCCAAGCTGTTCTTCCTTTTTCAGTCAA
>CAZCRV010000251.1:0-2670 GCA_964501175.1 uncultured Clostridium sp. | reverse complement strand
CCGCCTCCTTGGCCATGGCAAGCGCGTCAAGTGCTGTCAGGTCAACCTTGGCGTCAAGCGTCTCGAGAATGCCCTCGGGGTAGGTAGCCGCGCCCGTGATGACAGGCATGGGGTTGATCTTTTGCGTGTTGGCAATCATTTTTCCGCCCATTTTAAGGTAGGGCAGCGCGCGCAGCGCCTCCAGCTGCTCAAACGCGAGAATGATGTTTGCCTCGCCCTTGTCGATGACGGGGGAGTAGACCTTGTCGCCGTATTTGACGTAGGTGACCACACTGCCGCCACGCTGCGACATGCCATGCACCTCGGAGACCTTGACGTCATAGCCAAGCGAGAGAATGGCGTTGCCTAAGATGCGGCTGGCAAGCAGAGTGCCCTGGCCGCCCACGCCCACGATCATAATGTTTACGCTTTTCATGGTCAGTCCTCCTTCTTCTCAATTGCACCGAACGGGCAGACGCCCAGGCAAAGGCCGCAGCCGTTGCATTGTGTGACGTCGATCTTGACAGAACCGTCAGCCGAGACAGAGATCGCAGGGCAGCCAAGCTTCATGCAAAGCTTGCACTTACGGCACTTTTCGGTGATTTCGCAATGGCCCGTGTATTTGACGTGCTTGAGCAGCGCGCAAGGACGCTGCGCGATGATCACGGAGGGTTCGTCTGCAGCCAGCTCCTCGCGGACGGCTGCCTCGAAGGCCTTGAGATCAAAGGGATCGGCCACGCGCACGCGATCCACACCGACCGCGCGGCAGAGGGCGACCAAGTCAACCGCGCGGGTGTCCTCACCGCGGATGGTCTTGCCCATGGCGGGGTTCTGCTGATGGCCCGTCATACCGGTGATCGAGTTGTCAAGCACGATGACCGTGTTCGCGCCCTTGTTGTAAACGATGTCAATCAGACCCGTAATGCCCGAATGGATAAAGGTGGAGTCGCCGATCACGCTGACCAGCTTTTTGTTGAACTCCTCGCCGCGCACCTTGGCCATGCCGAACGCCGCACCAACCGATGCGCCCATGCAAATGGTGGTATCCACCGATGCAAGCGGAGCAACTGCGCCCAGCGTGTAGCAGCCAATGTCCCCCGAAACGGTCAGACCCAGTTTTTTGAGCACGTAGAACGTGCCTCTGTGCGGGCAGCCCGCACACATGACGGGCGGACGGCCGGGGATAGCAGACTCCAACGCGATATATTCGGGATTGGGCGTGCCAAGCACCGCGGTGCGGATCATGGCGGGGGTGTATTCGCCGAGCAGGGTAAAGCATTCCTTGCCTTTGATGGCCACACCGATGTTGCGGCAATGCTCCTCGATAAAGGGATCAAGCTCCTCGATCACAAACAACGTGTCCACCGAAGCGGCAAAATCCTTGATCTTCTGCTCGGGCAGGGGATAAACCATGCCAAGCTTTAAGTAGTTGACCGCATCACCCAGCGCCTCGTGCGCGTACAGGTGGGTGGTGCCGGATACGATCACGCCGATGCGCGCGCCGTTGTCCTCGACGACGTTGAGCGGCGAGGTCTCGGCATACTGCACCAGGTCCAGGTGACGCTGCTCGACCACCATGTGTTTTTTGATGGCCATGGCGGGCATCATCACGTACTTGGGAATGTTCTTTTCATAGGGCTTGACCGCGATCTCTTGACGCTCGCTGACCTCTACGGGATTCTGCGAGTGAGAGATGCGGGTGGAAAGGCGCAGGAGCACGGGCGTGTCAAACTGCTCGGAGAGATCAAAGGCCAGCTTGGTAAACTCCAGGCACTCGGAGGAGTCCGAGGGCTCGAGCATGGGCAGCTTGGAGGCTTTTGCGTAATGGCGGGAATCCTGCTCGTTTTGCGAGGAATGCATTCCGGGGTCGTCCGCCACGGCAATCACAAGACCCGCGCCCACGCCCGTGTAGGATGCGGTAAAGAAGGGGTCGGCCATGACGTTGAGGCCAACGTGCTTGCAGCAGGTCATGGCGCGGCCGCCACCGATCGCTGCACCGATGGCAACCTCGGCAGCCACCTTTTCGTTAGGGGCCCACTCGACGTTGATCTCGGGGTATTGCACAATATTTTCGGTAATCTCGGTGCTGGGAGTGCCGGGGTAAGAGGATACCACGCGCACGCCGGCCTCGTATGCGCCGCGTGCAACGGCCGCATTTCCGAGCATAAGCTTTTTGGACATGTGTAAAATCTCCTTTTAGTGCTGGATCTGCTTTTCTACCAGGCTGCCGCCGCAGTACTGCTCGCGCAGCTTGGGCTTTTCAATTTTGCCTGTGGGATTTCTCGGAATGGCTGCGAAAATGATCTTGCGAGGACGCTTGTAGCGGGGCAGCGTTGCGCAGAATTCCTCGATCTCCTGCTCGGTTGCACTGCAGCCTTCCTTGAATTCAATGATCGCGGCTGCAATCTCGCCAAGACGCTCGTGCGGCAGGCCGATAACGGCCACGTCCTTGACGGCCGCGTGCGCGCGGATGTGGTTCTCGATCTGAACGGGGTAGAGGTTTTCGCCGCCCGTGATGATGACGTCCTTTTTGCGGTCAACGAGGTAGATAAATCCGTCGGAGTCCTCCATGGCCATGTCGCCGGTCAGCAGCCAACCGTCGCGCAGCACCTCTGCGCTGGCCTCGGGGTCGTTATAATAGCAGTTCATCACACCGGGACCCTTGACGCAAAGCTCACCGACCTCGCCGCG
>CAZCRV010000250.1:0-2702 GCA_964501175.1 uncultured Clostridium sp. | reverse complement strand
CAGATGGTCAAAGACCTCCTTGCGCATGGTATACGTGATGCGCTGGGAAAGATTGACCATGACGATGGAGAGCAGGTAGGACAGAATGCCCGACGCGATATAGAACCCGACCAAAAGGCCGCAGAACAAGAATACGCGCTCAAAATTGACCTGTCCGGGGCCCACGATCTCGTCAATGGCAAGGCCCGAAAGCTTGGGGCCTGCCAGCGCCAGCACGTTTGCCGACATCATTAAGGCAAACGCCAGCAGCACAAGTCCCGGATAGCGGAACAGATAGCGGCAGATGCGCAAAAGCGTGCGCCTGCGCTGCTTGGGGGTCATGGGAGTTTTTTCCACCTGGGGCTTACTCAAGCAAAGCACCTCCCATCTGCGAATCGCGAATTTCACGGTAAACGGGACAATTTTCAAGCAAGAATTCGTGATTGCCCTTGCCGATGATCTTGCCCTCGTCCAAAACAAGGATCAGATCGGCATGCATGACCGAGCTGACGCGCTGCGCCACCACCACGGTGGTGGTATCTGCGAAATTCCGGCGCAGATCGCGGCGCAATGCCGCATCGGTCTTATAGTCCAGTGCCGAGGAGGCGTCGTCCAATATCAGAATGTCAGGCTTGCCCGCAAGCGCTCTTGCGATCAGAACTCTCTGCTTTTGTCCGCCCGAGATATTGGTGCCCTTGCTGGTCAGCTCATGCTCCACGCCCTCGGGGAATGCCGAGATGAATTCCTCTGCCTGTGCCACGCGAATGGCTCTTGCAAGATCCTCGTCCGAGATCTCGCGGCCAAAGCAGATATTTTCCTTGACCGTGTCGGCATACAAAAAGTCGTTCTGCATGGCCGTGCCGAACATGGCGCACAGCTCCTCGTGCTTCATGGCGCGGATATTTTTCCCGCCCACGTAAATACTTCCCTTCTGCGGGTCGTAATTGCGGAGCAACAGGCGCAAAAGCGTGCTCTTCCCACTGCCCGTAGCACCGATGATACCCAAGGTTGCCCCGCGCGGCAGCGAGAACGAGATATTCTCAAGGTCGTCTACCTCACCGTTATAGGAGAAGGACACGTTTTCAAACACAATGTGGTCGCTCGTGGGCAGCGGCAGACCCGAATGGTCGGGCACAAGCTCCTCTGCTGCCTGCATGACCGTACCGATACGGTTGGCAGATGCCAAGCACTTGGTGGTCATGATAAAGATACGGTTGATGACGATCATGGCGTTGGAGATCAGCGTGAAATACTGAATAAAGGAGATGATTCTGCCCGGCTTACTCAGATCCGCGTCAACCAAAAACGCACCCACCAAAACCACCGACACAAGGCCGACGTTGAGCAGAATGGTGATAAGAGGGTTGGTCAGCGCCATGGTCAGCGCGGCTTTCTTTTCGTTTTTGACCAAAGCGCGGTTGACGCCGTCAAATCTTGCGCGCTCGTACTCCTTTTTGGAAAGCGCCTTGATGACGCGAATACCGCCGATATCCTCACGCACCACGCGCACCATGTCGTCACCCGCCTTCTGGCTGGCGGTATACAGCGGCACGCCGCGGCGTGAAATGAAAAACACCGACGCACCGATAAAGGGCAACAGACACACCATGACGGTTGCCATGCGCCAATCCAGGAAATAGGACATGAGAAGGCCGCCGATCAAAAGGATGGGCGCACGCACACCGATTCGCTGGATCATGCCCAGGAAATGGTGAATGTTGTACGTATCCGAGGTCAGTCTGGTCTCCAGCTCGGGAATGCCGATCTGATCGGTCTGTCGGGGGGAAAGACGCATGGTCTTGGCAAACAGATCGTGACGCACCTTCTGTGCGGCGTTTTTTGCCACGCGGGCTGCCATGCGGTTGGCAATGATGTTGAGCACCAAGGCTGCCACCGCGCACAAAATCATGACGCCGCCCCAAACAAACACGAGCGTCAAGTCTCCCGTAGGTGCATGCTCGGGCACCACCACGTCCAGCATGTGCGACAGAATATAGGGCAACGCAAGCTCGGCCAGCGTACCCGATACCTTGATGCAAAAGCCAATCAGGAGAGAGAGCCAGAACGGTTTTAAGTATTTAATGACAAGTTTCAAAGAGTCTCGCTCCTTTCAGAAAAAATGTACAATAATTATATAATAAATTTCACGCTTTGTCAATGAATTGTCGGATTTTCTACCATAATTCTGCATTCTGCATTCTTAATTCTGCATTATAAAAAGGCGTGCCGAAGCACGCCTTTTTGTATATACGGTATTTTACGAAATTATTCGTACAGCTTACCCATCTTTTCAAGTCTTTCGAACTTAGCTGCTGCAGCCTTTTCAGCCTTGTCAAACAGCATTGCAGCTCTTTCGGGGTTAGCCTGCGCCAGACGAGCGTAACGAACCTCGGACTTGATAAAGTCAACGTAGCTTGCAGTGGGAGCCTTGCAGTCGATGCTCAGCTTGCCCGACTCAAGAGTGGGATTGTAGCGGAAGGTCTGCCAGTAGCCTGCCTCAACAGCCTTCTTCATCTCGAGCTGGCAGTTCTGCATGCCGCCCTTAACACCGTGCATCTCACAAGGAGCGTAGCCGATGATCAGAGAAGGACCGTTGTAAGCCTCAGCCTCAGTCAGAGCCTTAAGCAGCTGGTTCATATCGTAGCCCATGGAAACCTGTGCTACGTATACGTAACCGTAGGACATAGCGATCTCTGCAAGGTTCTTCTTGCCGATTGCCTTAC
>CAZCRV010000249.1:0-2703 GCA_964501175.1 uncultured Clostridium sp. | reverse complement strand
CGATCAGACCGAATACGCCCTGCTTGTCGCAGAGGTTGGTTCTGCCGGGAACCATACGGCACGCGTAGCATTCGCCGCAGCTGATAACCGAGGTGACGATCTTGTCGCCAACGCCGATCGGCTTGCCTGCGGTATCGAACTTGACGTTCTTACCAACGGCTACGACTTCACCGGTGCCTTCGTGGCCAAGCGTTACGGGGATCAGACCGAAGGGGTCGGATTTCCACTCGTGAACGTCAGTGCCACAGATACCCGCACCCTCTACCTTTACGAGGATGTCGTCATCGCCCAGCGTGGGGATGGGGTATTCCTTGACTTCAATTTTCTTTTCGCCTGTCAGCAGAGCTACGTGAGCGGTCGTGGGGAGTGCACCGTGATGACCGTGGCCGCCGCACTTGCAGTTGCCGCCACACTTGCACTCATGCTTCTGACCGCCGTTGTTCATGCCCTCAAGGACCTGACGGACGATGCTTTCAATCTGAGAAGCAGAATAGTCCATGTAGTTTCTTTCCTTTCTGCGTATTTGTTAAATGATTCTGAAATGGTCTGCCATGACGCAGCGGCGGAGTCTGGTAAAGCTTCTTGCGGAAGTGATACCTTCGCCGGTCGGACCTGCGATGGTGAAGGTGGTGTGACCTTCGCCGCCAAATCCGATGCCCGCATACGAGGGCGCGTTCTTGACGAAAATGGTGGTCTCGACAGCCTTTGCAAATCTTGAGAGGTTGTCGATGTTCTTGGAGTGCATGTGAGCCGTGTGACGGTTGCCATGCTCTGCCTTGACCGCCAGATCGATTGCTTCGTCGATGTTCTTGACGCGAACGATGCCGAGAATAGGCATCATCAGCTCTTCCTGAACGAAGGGATGGTCGAAATCAACCTCTGCGATGGCGCAGCGGATCTCGGGACCGACGTTAATACCGATCTTTGCGAGGATGACGCGAGCGTCACGGCCTACGCAGTCACGGTTGACGACCAGGGAGGTCTTACCGGTCTTGGGATTGGTCTTTTCGTCAAGCACGACCTTGACAAGCGCATCGGCCTGTGCACGGGTCAGCTTGTAGCATCCGTTCTTGAGCATGCCTGCGATCAGTCTGTCTGCGACGTTGTCGAAGACGAAAACTTCCTTTTCGGCGATGCAGGGAAGGTTGTTGTCAAAGGTGCAGCCGTCGATGATGTCCTTGGCTGCCTTTTCGATGTCAGCGGTGTCGTCAACGATAACAGGGGGGTTACCCGCACCTGCACCGATTGCCTTCTTACCCGAAGCCAGCACAGCCTTGACAACGCCGGGGCCACCGGTGCAAACCAGCAGGCGGATCGCGGGATGCTTGTACATCACGTTTGCGGTGTCGAGTGTGGGCTTCTTTACGGAAGCAACCAGGATTTCGGGGCCGCCTGCAGCGTGTACTGCACGGTTGACAAGGTCAACTGCGTAGTTGGAGGTTGCAATGGCACCGGGGTGGGGGTTGAATACGACGCCGTTACCTGCGGCGATCATACCCATGGAGTTACAGATGACGGTTTCGGAGGGGTTGGTGGAGGGAGTGATCGCACCGACGACTCCGAAGGGTGCACGTTCTGTCAATGTCAGGCCGCAGTCGCCGGTCTTTGCCTCGGCAACGATGTCCTCGGTACCGGGGGTCTTATCGGCAACCAGAATGTGCTTTGCGACCTTATGCTCCACGCGTCCCATCTTGGTCTCGGCAACGCCGAGAGCCGCCATGGCGGGAGCTTCAGCGCGAGTGTACTCGCGGATGGTTGTAATCAGTTTTTCTCTTTGCGCAACGCTCATGGCACGAATGGCCTTGTAGCCTGCTTCGGCGGCGGCGATCGCTTCTTCCATGGTGTCATAGACGCCAATCAGCTTTCTGCCGTGATACTGGGTGCTGTCCCATTCCTTATCGGAGCTTTGAGCGGGGGACTGCACCTGTGCCAGCACCTTGGATACTACCTCGGCAATTTGCGCTTCGGTCCAGTTAATAGCCACCGTTCTTACTCTCCTTTCGGTAAATTCTTCGTCCGGGAAGAATTACTTACCCAGAGAAGCGAGAACCTTCTTGGTGATCTCTGCAACCAGAGCTGCGTCAGCGCAGTCAGCGGAAGCCTTTACGTTGTCCTTGCAACGGCAGTTAGCGGTGCCAAGGTTCTTACACTTGTTGCAGCCGGGGTGCTTGCCGGGCAGACCCATCTTCTTACGCAGTTCCATGAGTCTCTCGAGCTCTTCGCAGGAGATCTCGTCGATGCGGCTGTTTGCGCCTGCACCGATCTGGCGAGCGTACAGGTTGATCTTTGCGTTGAATTCAACCTCTTCCATGGTAAAGCAAGCGCGCAAGAGGGTGTTACCAACGGTCAGCGCACCGTGGTTCTTGAGCAGGAATGCGTCGTGCTTCTGAATGTAGGGCATCAGGGAGTCCGGAATCTCCATGGTGGAGGGCATACCGTAGTCACAGGTGGGAACGTTGCCGATGGTCAGAATAGCCTCGGGCAGGATGTACTGGTCAAGCTCTACGCCTGCAACCGTGAAAGCGGTAGCTACAGGGGGGTGAGCGTGAACAACTGCGTTAACGTCGGGTCTTTCCTTGTAGACTCTCATGTGCATCTTGATCTCGGAGGAGGGGTTGAGTCTGCCGTCGATCTTGTTGCCGTCACCATCGATGCGGATGATCATGTCGGGAGTCATGTAGCCCTTGGATACGCCGGTGGGAG
>CAZCRV010000248.1:0-2705 GCA_964501175.1 uncultured Clostridium sp. | reverse complement strand
GATCGCACGAACGTGAAGGAGGGGAACAGCATAAGGTGATCCCAGTTTATGGTGGGGCAGGTGGTGCAGCAACGATTCTTCATCATCCACACACGAAAAGGGCACCAAAACAGCACGCAAATCAGGTCGCACACGTAAAACGCGCCCACGAAGAGCAGCGGAAACCAATAAGCACCCATAGGCCTCAGCCACAAGAACCAAACAAGCGCAAAGGCCAGCGTCAAGGGCCCCCAGAAGCACCAGCCCTTCAAGGCCTCTTTTGTATATCTTTTGCGCAAGGCCTTGCGGTCCACGCTCGGGCACTTTTCGCATGGGCTGTAGTTGCGGCGGAACACCTTTTGCGAGCCCATGGCGAACATTTTCTTATTGGGCACGATCTGAAAGATCATGTCAAACATCCACACACCCCACAGAAAATAGAGGAACAGGTGCGTCCAGTGAAACTCTGTAAGCAGAGTAGTTCCCTGTATTGCGTCGGCACTCTGCGGTCTGCAGATGCACAAAATAATCAGCGCCAAAAGCACCAGGCAACGATAGGCAAATCGCACGAGATACGCTTTTCTCATTTTTGATGCCGGCTTACGTTTCATTGCACGTTCTTTTTGGACTGACGCTTTTTGAGCGACTTGAGCTCTGCCATGAAGGTGTCGATATCGTTAAACTCGCGGTACACCGAAGCAAAGCGTACGTAAGCTACCTCGTCGCGCTCACGCAGTACGTCCATGACCATCTCGCCAAGCTCCTGCGAAGGGATCTCATGGCGCAGTGTATTCTGCAACTCCTGCTCGATCTGATTGACGATCTCCTCCGCGTTGACGGGGCGCTTTTGCGTTGCCTTAAGCACACCTACAAGCAGCTTGGATTTATCAAAGAGCTGCTTTTCTCCGTTTTTCTTAATGACGAAGATCTGCACCGACTCCATGATCTCAAAGGTGGTAAAGCGTTTCTGGCATTGCAGGCACTCGCGTCTGCGACGAATACTTGCACCATCATTGACAGGTCTGGAATCGACTACCTTGCTCTCGGCAAAGCCGCATGCGGGACAATTCATAAAAACTCATTCCTCCGACAAAAAGAAATTTGGTTCTGTGGCAAGTATAACATACTTTGTCGGATTTGTAAAGAGGTTGACACAAGATATTGTGTTATTTTCTTAAAAAAAGCAAATATTTTCTATATTTTGCGCTTGTTTGGCAGTTCTTCCCCGCGCTTCCGCAAAAATACCGTGGCGCGTCCGACAAGGACATGCTATAATCAAAGAGAAAGCTTGATCCGGGAGGTGGAACATGAAAAAACTTGTCTGTGCAAGACGCACGTTTTCGCTCTGCCCCGCCGCCTTTTACACGGCGATTTTCGGACTTTCGCTGCTTGCCCTGGCCATGTGCGACACGGCTGTGCGGGTGGATATGGCAATCGCGCAAAATCCCAATCTGATCGGCAGTGTCTACATACCCGCCATTGAGCATATCCTTGCAGGCCTTGTGGTGCTGACGGGCGGCGTGCTGCTGATCGACTACGTACAAAAAACGGGAGCCGAACCCAATTGATTCGGCTCCCGTAATTCAATACTCCTCAAAAATATCGTGCACGCGCTTCTCTACCAAGGGCGCGATCAGTCTGTCGGTAGCATAAGCTTGACGCAAAAGCTCGCCCGGCACGTAATCGTCGTATTTTTCAAATACTGGCAGCTCGCCTGCCTCCACAAGGCTTTGGCAATCAATGCCCTGCTCTGCAATGCGGCGGAGCTCGCGGATCAGCGCAAAATCGCCGCCGCTCTCCATTTTGAAGGTGATATAATAGCAGCCCTCAAATTCAATGCCCGAAATGCCAAGCTGCTTTGCATGCTTTTTCAGCAATCGGCGCAGCGTGCGGAAGGCGCGCGTGCCAAGCCAGGGGAACAGACACCAGCTATACCCGCCTAAGTGAATGAGCGAATGCTCGTGCATGCCCGTATTGTGCGCCACATGGCGCGCCATGTCAAGACGCGTGCGGGCGTTTTCCTTGAGATACGGGTACACGGTATCCTCGACCAGCACCTGCTTCATTCTTTCCAAAATCTTGGTGTGGATCTCGCCGAAATCACCCGGCCAGGAAATCTCCATCTTGCCTTCCACAGCCTTCACGTAGATCAGCTTGCGCGAGATATCCAGTTCCTCGACCTCCCAAACGCGTCCTGCAAGTGCGAAACGGTCACCCACCGGGGGTGGCGTGGTAATCGTGCCGATCTCATCCGAGCCGCAGCGCACGGTATAATCCTCGCTGTCCTTGAACACGGCGTAAAAGCGGAAGCTTTTGAGCAGTCTTTCGCCCGCAAGGCCCACGATCAAGCCCTTTTCCTCGGTCATTTCCAAAAAATCGTTGTTGAGCATGGAGATCATAAGCACCTTATAGTCCTCGCGTCTCACGCTCGCAAAGGGCGGCAAAGCCAGCACCTTTGAAGCAAGTGCGGCGGGCGTCAGCTCGCCCTCGGCTGCAAGAATGCTCAGCGTTTGGTGGAACAGGAGCGAATAGGGCAGCTTTTTCTTCATGGGCGGCTCGATAAAGCGTTCCTCGATGTACAGCTGCACGATGGCAATGCCGCGCAACAGCTCCCACGGAATCAGCTGCGGCAGGGGCGTATTGGGCAGCGGGTCCTCCTCGCGGAACACCATCATCATCTCGGGCGGCTGTCCGCGTCTGCCCGAGCGGCCAAGACGCTGCAAAAA
>CAZCRV010000247.1:0-2721 GCA_964501175.1 uncultured Clostridium sp. | reverse complement strand
ACACGCCCCTCAAACGTGCGCGTCTGCCAGTTCCGCCACTCTCGCATTCGCTGCCATTGGCTTGTTGACCGGCAACGAATAATATTATACACCTTTTTCGAAATTTGTCAATACCTTTTTGCAAAGTTTTTCGAAAAATTTTTCCGTGTATTTTTCATGTCTGATATTCCCTTTTACTGTAAGGAATTTTGCTGTTCAGAGCTCTCCGACTCTTCTACACCGGCATATTCTTCTGCGGGCTGTACGTAGGTGGTTTTCTGCTTTCTTTCCTCAAGCAGCGCTTCCCTGTCCGCGTATCTTTTGAGCATGCCGTAATACTGCGGGAAGCTCATGCAGAAGGTATAAATCCCTGCGAAAATCAAGAATGCTGCGATAAACAAAAGCACGCTGACGTCCTTGGTGGCCATGGAGCATTCGGAGGTATAATTGATGCCGTATTTCATCCAGCCTGCCAGGTACATCACACCGCCTGTCGCCCACGGAGAGAATCCGAACAGAAAACCGATGAGAAAATGCACGCCCAAGGACATGGCGATTGCAGGAAAGATGATTCCCTTTTCATAGGAAGCAAAATGATACCCTTCCCAAAAGGACACCGCCGACAGAATGGCCGCACTCAATATGATAGTGAAAAACAGTCTGATCACGCTTGCCGCATGCGTCTCTTCCAACACAAAAATGGTGTTGAGCCCTCGCATCATTAAGTCAGCGATCAGATAAGAGCCCATTGCTGCAATGGTAATCAAGGCAAGATATACAACGGCCGACACCAGCCGCTCGGTCATTCTCTTACTCACGATTGCCCACCAATTTGTTGACCAGCTCATCCGAGCGGTGCTTGATCAGCGTAGCGTAATATGCGACAACGATTGCCTCCAGCGCATCGGTCAGGCGTTCTCTCGCGCCCTCCATAACCTCGGTATAGCCCGCGGTCTGCTGCTCGATCACCTTGCGGATCGAAGAAAAGGAGCACTGGTTCTGCTCTACAAGCGCATCCAGAATACGGCAAATATAATCGTAGAGCACGCTGGCGCGAATGATATCGTCGCTGGCGTCGTCCAGATCACCATTGATATATTCCAGCATATAAGCAATCTTATCCAGCTGCATGCAGGGACGCAGCATATTGATGATCAGAATGTATGCAACCTGATCAATATTATACTTTTTCGATTTTGACAGCGGCACCCAGCCTCTCTTGGTCCAGTTCTGCAAGGTTGAGCCGTCGATGCCCGAGATATCTCTGATCTGAGTAAGCATAACACCGTCGCTGATAAAGAAAATCTTGGAGAGAAATTCCATACCGGTCAAGCCGTCCATATCTGCTCTGCGCAGCTTGGTGCCGGGGATCAACGCATCATGGATGTGTAAATTCATAGTTTGCCTCTCTTTCATGTGATGGTTTAATTATATATGGCAATCATTCGATTGTCAACCGTTTTTTGATAATTTTCAAATAAAATTCATACAATGTTTGCACAGTTAATAAGGAAAGAAGTAAACACACATGAAGCTTAACCTCTCAATCTCCCCCGCCACCTTTATCTTGCTTTTCTGTATGATCTCCACGACACCGCTCGGACAGCTGTCTGCCTGCCTGCTTGCCGCTTTGCTGCATGAGCTTGGTCATATTGCTGCTGCCAAATTACTCGATATCAGCCTTTCCGGCATAAAACTTGACGTACTGGGTGCGCGGTTAAACACACAAGGAAAGCTGTATTCTTATTCATCCATTATACTGCTCTGCCTGGCAGGCCCCTTGACCAACCTTTTATGCTTTGTCTTTGCGGTCCCTTTTTCCGAGACACATACATGGGCGCGGGAATTCTGCTATTCGAGCTTATCCTTGTGCGTGCTCAATCTCATTCCCATAGAGGGCTTTGATGGCGGCAGAATCCTGCACGGAATTCTATCCGGATTTTTACCGCCCAATTTGACCGAGCGTATATGCACCGCTCTGAGCTTTGCAAGCATTTTGACCCTTTGGTTGCTCTCTGTGTGGCTGCTTTTGCGCACATCTGGGGCATTGACGCTTTTCGTGTTCTCCTGCTGCCTTTTCGGCATGCTGTTCATTTGACCGAAAAAGCGAGAAAAAACGAGGAATTAGGAGAATTTCAGAGAAAACAAAAGAAAATCGATACCTTTTGCAGACCATTCACAGAAATTTCGTGATTTTTCAAAGAATTTTGCGAAATCTATTGCAATTTCTATATGAATCTGTTACAATAGTAATATTCTCTATATTTCTGTTCAAAAGGAGTATTGATGCAAAGTGAACGATAATGTTTTGGTTCGACTCAAAGGAGTTTCCAAGGCCTTCGACGGTGAGCCTGTACTGCGCGCCATCGACCTGGATATTCATGACAAGGAATTTGTCACTCTGCTCGGTCCCTCGGGCTGCGGTAAAACCACAACGCTGCGTATCATTGGCGGCTTTGTATCCCCCGATTCGGGAGACGTGGAATTTTCGGGTCAGCGTATCAACGATGTTCCCGCTTACAAAAGGCATGTGAACACCGTGTTCCAGCGCTATGCCCTGTTTCCGCATTTGAATGTTTATGAGAACATCGCATTCGGACTCAAGGTACAAAAGGTAAAAAAGGATGAGATCGACCGTCACGTCAAGGAAATGCTTGAACTGGTCAATCTGAAAGGATTTGAAAAGCGTCACGTTGGCAACCTGTCCGGTGGCCAGCAGCAGCGTGTTGCAATTGCGCGAGC
>CAZCRV010000246.1:0-2731 GCA_964501175.1 uncultured Clostridium sp. | reverse complement strand
GGCAGGCGAGGAAATGCTGCGCACCAAGGACGGCGACGAGAACAGCTACAAGTCCTCGGATGCCATCAACAATATCAACTGGTCGGTGCTGGCCCAGGGTAACCGCGAGTTTGAAACCATGCTTTACTACAAGGGCTTGATCCAAATGCGCAAGACCTTTGATATCTTTACCGACAACGTCACCACTGTGACCAAGGTCGACGAGCTGAGCAGCGGCATCGTGGCCCTGACCTTTGACGACGGCAAGGGCGGTCAGGCGCTGGTGGTGCTCAATCCTCATGATACCGCGCTGCCTTACACGTTGGAGGGTGAATGGAACCTGGTTGCAAACGACACCGTGGCAGGCGGCAGCGTGATCGAACGTGTCAGCGGCCATGTCAGTGTAGCGGGCATTGGCGCGCTGGTACTGGTCAACGACGCGCTTGCAGAGTAAGCGCGAAAAGGGAAGAGGCAGAGAAATAAAGATCAAACGCATTTGCGTAGCTTTCGCAGCAATTTCTTTGGTGATTGCAGGACTTTTTTCCTGCAATCCCATTCCCGAAACTCCCCAAGTCCCCGAAAATAACCCGATCAATACAGATTGGAGACCCAACCAAATGAACGTAAATCTGACATCCGACTCTCTGTTTGTCCAAAAGGTGGAGAATTTGCCCGACGATTTTATTTTCGGCATGGATGCGTCCTGCGTGCCCGCTCTGGAGGCAAGCGGCGTGACCTACACCGATTTTGACGGACAGGTCAAGGACGTATATGAAATTCTGAGTGCCAACGGCATCAATTATATCCGCGTGCGTATCTGGAACGATCCCTTCACGGCGGACGGCAAGGGCTACGGCGGCGGAAACTGTGACCCGGCAAATGCTATTGAGGTGGGCAAGCGCGCCACCTACGGCAAAAAGGTTATGGTGGCCGAGACCTCGTATGCGTTTACCGCCGAGGATTCAGACCATTACGGCAATACCATCGGTGACGGTGGCGGAATCGTGAAGGATTATCCCTTTACCCTGCAGGGGCAGGTCCATACCTCGGATCAGCACGAGTGGTTCTTACAGTTCAAAGAGGCACGCATAAACGGAGACGTTTCGAACCAATACTATGATTACTACTCCTGTGCCACCACGGCTGAGAAGCAGAACGGTATCAGCTACGGTAAGATCGCAGGCGTGGACTGCCGGTATGAGTGCAATTTCTCGGGCAGCATGCCTGAGCTCAATTACGACAATCCCGCCGTCAGACAGGCCGTGCTGGACGTGGCCAGGTATTACCGGGATCTTGGCGTGGACGGCTTCCGCTTTGACGCGGTCAAGTATATTTTCTTTGGAGACACCGCGCGCTCGGTGGATTTCTGAGAGTGGTATATGAGTGAACTGAAGGCGATCAAGCCCGATATCTATTGCGTGGGTGAGTGCTGGTCGGGAGACAGCGAGGTGCTGGAATATTATCCCGCCATGAATTGCTTCAATTTCACCATGTCGCAGGCCGAGGGCATTCTGGCAACTGCCGCCAAGGGCAAGAATATCGCCAACTACACCAATTACGTGCAAAGCTATCAGCAAAGCGTCAAGCAAAAGAATCCCGAGGGCATGATCATGCCGTTCTTGTCCAATCACGATATGGACCGCATTGCGGGCGCGTTTATCACGGACAATTATTCGCGCATGGCGGCCAACCTTTATCTGCTTTGCTCGGGCTCTCCCGTGATCTATTACGGGGAAGAGATCGGCATGCGCGGCTCTCGCGGCAGCGAGAATACCGATGCCAATCGCCGACTTGCCATGTTGTGGGGCGACGGCACCATTCTGTGTGACCCCGAGGGTGCAACCTATCCCGCGGATAAGCAGATTTCGGCCACGGTTGCCGATCAGATGGCGGACGAGAACAGCCTTTACAATTACTATTGTAAGGTCATCGCGGTTCGTCACAGATATCCCGCCATTGCAAGAGGCGACTATACCGCAGTCAATTGCGGCAACAACCCGGGCGGATTTCTAATCGAGTACGAGGGCGAAAAGATAGGTGTGATTCACAACACCTCAAACCAGCCTCTGTCGGTTGACCTTGCCACCTGCAAGGCGCTTGACGGGCATGTGTTTGCGAAAATTTGCGAGGCGGTCGGTGCGGGGAACGCCACCCTGGAGGGAACGGTTCTGACCCTGGATGCATACACCAGCGTGGTGTTGCAATAATGCACAAAATAATTTGGCGAGGTTGGATTTTTCGACCGATATTTCAAGTGACATTTGTAAACTTCGCTGAAAAACCACTTTGGGTTTGTTTTCCGTTGACAAAACGCAAAAACATGTTAGAATCCTTAGAGCGCCAAGCGCGCTCTCGAAAAAATACTATATTATATTGGAGGATTTACTTGTTATGAAAATGAGTAAGATTCTGGCTCTTTTGATGGTCGCTCTGATGGTTGTTGCTTGCTTCGCAGCTTGCACCACTCCCGAAAACAATGAGAATGCTGACCTTGCCGGCACCTACGACATCACCATGTGGGTTTCCGAGAAGGAAGGCGTTGCTGAGCTGACTCAGCAGCAGATCGACGCTTTCGAGGCTAAGTACCCCGGCATCGTAATCAACGCTTCTGTCGAAGGCGTTACCGAGGCTGATGCAGGCTCCAAGGTCGTTGCTGACGTAGCATCCGCTCCTGACATCTACTGCTTCGCGCAGGACAAGAACTGTTTACACATATATTGATAGTGGTGTATTTGAAGTCAGAAACATGGAT
>CAZCRV010000245.1:0-2743 GCA_964501175.1 uncultured Clostridium sp. | reverse complement strand
GGGGGACGAAACAATGACTGCAGCAGGATTGATTTTTGCAAATACACACGATAAGAATATTGCCGAAATGACCAGATTGCGTACCATGGCGTCCGTGCCCTTTGGTGGCAGATATCGTCTGATCGACTTCGCACTCTCCAACCTGGTCAACTCGGATATCACCAAGGTGGGCGTGATTACCCACTATAACTACCAGTCGCTGCTTGACCACATCGGCAACGGCAAGGACTGGGATCTGGCTCGTCGCTCGGGCGGCATTAAGATTCTGCCTCCCTATATTACCATGTTTGATACCACCACCCCCGGCGTCAACCGCTCCAGAATGGACGCGCTCAAGGGTGCGCTCAACTTTATCAACCGTTGCTCCGAGGACTATATCGTTATGTCCGACTGTGACGTCATCTGCAACATCGACCTCAAAGCAGTGCTTGAGGCGCATGAAAAGAGCGGTGCGGATCTGACCTTCGTGACCACCGTGATCGATGCAGGCACGCTGTCCGTACAGGGCACCGTACCGGTTGTTCAGGTAGACGAGAGCGGCAGAGTGACCGACTTTGCGGAAATGCACCCCACCGAGGGCAAGGTCACCATCAGCACCAATATTATGGTTGCAACCCGCACCTATCTGCAGAGCGTGGTGCAGGAGGCTGCTTCCCACGGCTATACCAGCTTCTTCAAGGACGTGATCGCAAGATCGCTGGAAAGCGCAAACTATCGCGCATATGCATACGACGGCGTGTTTGCCAAGATCGGCTCGATGGAGGGCTATTTCGCTTGCTCCATGGCGCTGCTTGACGAGGAAACCCGTAGGGGCATCTGGGGTGTTCCGAACAGACCCATTCTGACCAAGGTTCGTAACTCCGCTCCCACCAAGTATTGCGGCGACGCCAAGATCATAAACTCCGTGGTGGCTGACGGCTGCGTGATCGAGGGAACCGTGGAAAATTCCATTCTGTTCCGTGGCGTTAAGGTCGGCAAGGGAACCGTTGTCAAGAACTCGGTGCTCATGCAGGATACATACACGGGCGAGAACGTTACGCTTAACTGCGTCATTACCGACAAGAACGTCATGATCAAGGACGGCCGCGTGCTTTCCGGCTGTGAGACCATGCCCTTCTATATCGGCAAGAACGGCGCGATCTGATCCCATGGAGGTTGAGTCATGAAAAAGATTTTATTTGTAGGCGCTGAGGCCATGCCGTTTGCCGCTACCGGCGGACTTGGTGACGTGCTTGGCTCGCTGCCCGCTGCCATTCGCAAAAAGGGTGGCAAGAACATGGACATGCGCGTGGTGCTGCCTTTGTACGGTGCAATGGGCAAGACCTGGAGAGACCAGCTGGAGCAGGTTGCCGAATTCCGCGTCAATCTCGCTTGGCGTAACCAATATTGCGGTGTCAAGTCACTTGTCAAGGACGGCGTGACCTTCTACTTTATCGATAACGAGTATTATTTCAATCGCCCCTCGCTGTACGGTAACTTTGACGACGGTGAGAGATATGCATATTTCTGCAAGGCCGCGCTTGAAATGATGCCGCATATCGATTGGTATCCCGATGTACTGCACGCACACGACTGGCAGGCTGCTTTGTCGGTGGTGTATCTCAATACCAGATATCGCAATCAACCCGCTTACGAGCACATGAAGAGTGTGTTTACCATCCATAATATCGAGTATCAGGGTCAATATGATATGTCGATTTTGGGCGACGTCTTTGAGCTTGGCGTGGAGCATACCGCGCTGATGCACTATGACGATTGCCTGAATCTGATGAAGGCTGCCATCGTGTGTGCCGATACGGTCACCACGGTCAGCCCCAGATACGCCGAGGAGATCAAGACTGCCGAGTACGCTCACAGACTGAACTTTGTCCTCGAGCAGAACAGCTATAAGCTCAGAGGCATTCTCAACGGTATCGACTACGATTACTACAATCCCGCCAAGGATACAGGCCTTGTTTCCACCTTTGATGCGCGCCGTCTTTCGGGCAAGGCAAAGGATAAGGAGGCTATGCAGGCAGAGGCAGGCTTGCCCTTGCGCGCAGACGTGCCGGTGCTTGCCGTGATTTCCCGTCTGGCAGCCCATAAGGGCCTTGATCTGATCAGCGAGATCGCTGACAAGCTTGTTGCCGAAAACGACGTTCAGCTGATCGTGCTTGGTAAGGGTGAGGAGAGATTTGAACGCTTCTTCGCGGATCTTTCCGCACGCTATCCTGATAAGGTGGCAGCACTGCTGACCTACGACCGTGATCTTGCCAAGCGTATTTACGCAGCAACCGATATTTTCCTGATGCCCTCCAAGAGCGAGCCCTGCGGACTCTCTCAGATGATCGCATCCCGCTACGGTGCCGTTCCCGTGGTTCGCGAGACCGGCGGTCTTTACGATTCGATCAAGCCCTATTGGGAAAAGGACGGCGAGATGCTGGGCAACGGCTTTACCTTTGCAGGCTACTCGGGTGCCGAGCTGCACGAGCGCACCCTGGCAGCAATCGATCTGTACAAGCAGACTGCCAAGTGGAAAAAGCTGGTTGCCAAGGTTATGCGCACCGATTTCTCCTGGAGCGCATCCGCAGCCAAGTACCTGGAGATGTACGACGAGCTGTAATAATTTGATTATACCCCGATTATACCCTAAGAAAGGATCCTGAAACCAATGATAGACTACAGACCCTCTGCGGCAAAGATCAGAGACGATCTGACCGTGAAGCTTTCCCGTTATTTCGGTTGCACTCCCGCTGAAGCAACC
>CAZCRV010000244.1:0-2768 GCA_964501175.1 uncultured Clostridium sp. | reverse complement strand
GGACAAGGACTTTCACCTTGCTGTATTACTTGCACCGTACTGGCGCACCCTCTTTGCTTCATTATAACATATTTGCCCGGTTCGGTAAAGGGGTTTGACAATTTTTCCAATCTGTGATATACTGAAGAAAATACACGCGGAGGTGCACTATGAAGCAATACTTACTTGCAATGGATCAAGGCACGACCAGCTGCCGCGCCATTATCTTTTCTTCGGACGGTGCGATGGTCGGTACGGCTCAAAAGGAATTTACGCAGATCTTCCCGCACGATGGCTGGGTCGAGCACGATCCCACCGAGATCTGGGCGACGCAGATCGGTGTGGCACACGAGGCTTTGGCGAAAACAGGCCTTGACGGTGCGGATATTGCCGCCATCGGCATTACCAATCAGCGTGAGACCACCGTGGTTTGGGATAAGCATACGGGCAAGCCCATATATAACGCGATCGTGTGGCAGTGCCGTCGCACGGCCGATTACTGCGACTTTCTCAAAGAGCAAGGCTATGGCGAAATGGTCAGAGCCAAGACCGGTCTTTTGATCGACTCTTACTTCTCTGCTACCAAGATCCGCTGGATCTTGCAAAACGTACCCGGTGCGAAGGAAAAGGCACAGAACGGAGATTTGCTATTCGGCACGGTCGATACCTGGCTGATCTGGATGCTGACCGGCGGCAAGGTTCACGCAACGGACCCCAGTAACGCCGCGCGTACCATGCTTTATAATATTCACGGGCTTTGCTGGGATGCAGAGCTTTTGGAGCTCTTTGGTATTCCCGCATGCATGCTGCCCCTGGTGCTGCCCTCCTCCGGCGTGTTTGGTTATACCAAGCCCTCGCTCTTTGGCACGGAGGTGCCCATCGCAGGCGTGGCGGGCGACCAGCAGGCCGCTTTGTTTGGCCAATGCTGCTTTGACAAGGGCGACGTTAAGAACACCTACGGCACGGGCGGATTTATGCTCATGAACACAGGCGAGACTGCCGTGACCTCGCAGAATGGGCTTGTAACATCGATCGCGTGGCGTATCGGTGACAAAACGCAGTACGTGCTTGAGGGATCTGTATTCGTATGCGGTGCTGCCGTGCAATGGCTGCGTGACGGTCTTGGCATCATTCGCTCCTCTGCTGACACCGAAAAGCTTGCGCGCAGCGTGCCGGATAACGGCGGCGTTTACTTCGTGCCCGCTTTTGTGGGCTTGGGTGCACCCTACTGGGATCCTTACGCGCGCGGCAGCATCGTAGGCTTGACTCGTGCAGCAACCAAGGCGCATATCGTTCGCGCGACGCTGGAGGCCATGGCTTACCAGACGGCCGACGTGCTTGCCGTTATGGAGAAAGAGGCGAATGCGCCCGTCAACTCGTTAAAGGTGGACGGCGGTGCGAGTGCCAACAAGTTTTTGCTGCAATTCCAGGCGGATATCATGGGTAAGCAGATCGTACGTCCTTCCTGCATAGAAACCACCGCGCTGGGTGCTGCTTGCCTTGCAGGACTTGCGGTGGGCGTTTACGACTCGCTGGATGCCATTCGGTCCATTTATCATCCCGATGCGCAGTTTGACGCGCAAATGACTCCCGGGCAAAGAGATACGCTTTACGACGGCTGGAAAAAGGCCATTGGCAGGACGCTGAGTGAATAAAACATCAAAAATCCTCCATACTATGGTAGATATTACCGTGGCATGGAGGATTTTATGTCGTATTTCGCGTTTGACTTGAAAAAAAGCAAAAAGAAATGTGCCGTGATCGGCTGTCATACAACGGGCGGTACCATCGCGCATGCCTTGGCTGTGCATGCCCCGATTGACGAGCTTGTGCTGATTGATCAGGATCACAGAATCGCTGACGGACAGGTTGCGGATATTCTCGGTGCGCTTCCCTACCATGCAAGTCTTGACGTGTGGGCCGGGGATGTTTCCGACCTTGCAGGCTGTAATCTGATCATTCTCGCGCTCGGTCTCCCTGCCCTGCACGAATCCGCCCATGCTGATCTGATCGAGTTGAACGCACCGCTGGTCCGTCAAGCCGTCATCAACATTTCAACTTACAATACAGATGCTGTGTTGATTGTGGTCAGCGATCCGACAGACGTGATGACACAGATCGCGCTGCGATATTCGGGGCTGCCCGCTTCACACGTACTTGGAGTTGGCACGCTACCCATTTCAGCACGCCTTTGCAGTATGCTTTCGCAATACCTCGGGACTGATATCAATCAGATACAAGCAATGGTGCTGGGCTCGGCAGACGAGCACGCCGTGCTGCTGCAAAGCAGGCTCGGTGTGAGCGGGATGCCCGTCCGGGATTATCTGAGAACCACGGGACGCAGCGACGACACCGCCATGCTCTGTTCTCTTTTGAATGATGCGATCTTTGCGCACAATCGCGCATGCGACGTCAAGGGACGCGCAGATTTTTCGATTGCAAGAGCTTGTGTGCTGTTAACGGACGCCATACTCAACGACCGCAACACACTCATGACGCCCGATGTTGAAGCAGGCGGCTACTGTGATCTCAATCACGTATCTTTGAGTCTGCCTTGCCTGGTGGGCAGTCATGGCGCACGGATCGTGCATGAAATCCTGCCTGCACCTGCCGAGCTTGAGCAGCTATGTAAGGTCGCAACCCGCCGACGCGCGCAATTATTCGATTACGACCGTTTCATGGAAAAAAACAAAACGTAAAAAGGGTGCTGTACAGCACCCTTTTTACGTTTGACCCGACAGAAATCAGTCTGCGTATACGCTGACCTGCTTCTTGTCCTTAGTCTTGTG
>CAZCRV010000243.1:0-2782 GCA_964501175.1 uncultured Clostridium sp. | reverse complement strand
TGCTCAGATACGGCAGCACGGTTGCGTGCAGCAAATATCCAAAGCCGCCCGTCAGGTTGGCCACGATCAGCGAGATAGCCTGGATATCCGACGCAAACATGAGCACGATCATGCCAAGCACGATGCCCAGCACGCCCTTTTTGGTCAGCACGCTGATAAACAGGCAAAGCATTGCAAAAAGCAGCACGGGCAGCGTGATCACGACCAGTGCCCACAAATGCTCAAGCACGGCGGGAATGGGGATCACCATGCCGAACACCACGCCGTAAACGGGGGCGAACAGCGTACTCTCGCCGTAGAAGAACAGGTCGATCAAATGATTTGCAAGCGCAAAGACGTAGGTAATACCAAAGCAGACCAGCATCATGCTGACGACGTAGATAAACAGCGCGACGATCTTGGAGCCCAGCAGCTTGGAACGCGTTTTGGGTCGGATGACCCAAAGCCTGACCGTTCCCGTGGCAAACTCACGCGACAAGATCATGCTGGCAAGCACCACCGTGACGGCCGAGATCAAAAATGCGGCGGTGGAGAGATTGTTGACAAAGGTGGCCTTGGCCGTGCTCTGCCCCATACCCTCGGGCAGCACATTATGCTCGTAGGCATATTCCATGGCGATCAACGCCTTATCCAGCACGCGGATCTGATGCTTTGCAGAGCTTTTGGAGATCACGCGCATCAAATCGAATTCCTCACTCAGCTCGCCTGCGGCAATTGTGGTAATGGCATCGCGACGCAAGGACAGCGTGCGCGGCAGCCAGATATTGACGATCTCAAACGCATGGCTTTCGGGATCAATCCCCTGCTCCTTGAGGTAACGGAAGCCCTCTCCCTGACGCTCATAGTCCTCGATCTGCCCCTGGGCTGTCTCGATCTGATATTCGCAATACTCGCGATCCTCGTCCGTGACCATTTGCGCAGGATCCTGCAGGGCAAGGCGCAGCTGCGCGATCATCTGCTCCTTTTCCTGCACCTTGGCATCCACCTGCAAAAGCAGCGAAGCATAATAAACGTCCGCATCCATGGCAAGCGCTGCGCTCTCTGCGCGGGCGATCTCGCTTTCGCATGCAGGCAAGGCCGCAGCCAACCCCGCTACCACCTCGTCAAAGCTGCATTCGCCGCCCGTGACGTGGTAATACCGATACGTTTCCATGCCGGTCACGTGGTCATACACGTATTCCATATAGTACGGGAATTCTGCAAAGGTGGGAGACATGACCTCTTGCATGTAATAATCGTACATGAATATTTCCTCGGTGTACTTGCCGCTCTGCAGCCCCTTTACGATCGCCTGCCATCTGTAAAGATCGACGATCGTGCCCTGGAACTGCGTCGACACCCATTCGGGCAGGTCGTTGGCATCACGGAAATCATAATAGCGCGCCATGGCCAGCATGTTCTCGCAATAGCCGTACATTTCCATTTCGAGGAAGTACTCTGCCTCCTCGCGCATCTCGTCACCCTCGGATTTGGGATCACGGAACAGCGTGCGCAGCACGCCCGTCAGCGCATGGTCGGGGTTTTGGTAAATGAAATCCACCACGGCCTCGTAGGCCGCGCTGCGAGTCAGGAATTCGCGCCCGTTGTTCATGAAATTCATAAAGGGCGTCATGGCGACAGAGGTAAAGAAGCATACCAGCACCACCAAGGCAAGCACGATGCAGGAAAGCACCAGGTAGGTTTTCTGCGCTCTGAGCTTGATCAGCTCGTTTTTGATCAGCTGCTTCATGCCGTGAGTCCCCCTTTCTTCCCTTTTTCCACAACGGGCTGCGTTCCCACGTCGGCTGTATCGGTCATTTCAAGGAAGGTGTCCTCCAACGATTTCTTTTGCCTGGTCAGACCGTACACGCGCACGCCCTCGCGGCAAAGATGCGAGAGAATTTCGGGAATGCTTTGGTGATCGGCATCAAAGCACAAAGCACCGTCGTATGCCACGCCTTGGCAAAGCACGCCTGCTGCAAGCAGCTCCATAGCCTTCTCGCCATCCGGAGTTTCCAACGTATAGTGCGAAAGCTCGCTTTCCTCGATCATACCCTCGGCGTCAAGCGAGCGGAAGCCGACTGTCACGCCGCGGTCGATAATGCCCACGCGGTCGCACATCAACTGCAGCTCGGACAGCATATGGCTGGATACGAACACCGCCACACCCTCTTCTCGCGACAGCGTTTTGAGCACGTCGCGCAGCTCCTTGATGCCCGCAGGGTCAAGGCCGTTGGTGGGCTCGTCCAATATCAACAGCCTCGGGTGATGCAGCACCGCCTGCGCAATGCCCAGACGCTGGCGCATACCCAGCGAATATTTGGAAATCTTATCATTGATGCGGCTTTCCATACGCACAAGACGCACCACCTCGTCCACTCTCTCGGGCGGCAGCTCGGGATACATGCGCAGATACTGCTCCAGATTCTGACGGCCGGTCAGGTACTTGTACATCTCGGGGTTTTCAATGATACCACCCACGCAACGCATGGCGGCTTCAAACTCCTTGACGTTGTCGTGTCCGCAAATGCTGATCTCGCCGCTCTCCATGCGCAAAAGACCCAAGATCAGCTTAATGGTCGTGGTTTTGCCAGACCCATTGGGGCCTAAAAATCCAAAAATCTCTCCCTCATGCACGTCCAGCGTGATATCCGACAGGATCTTGCGTCTCCCTAAGTGCTTGGATACGTTTTTGATCGAAAGCACGGTTTTTTGTTGCATAGGATTTCTCCTTTCAAAAATTGGGAATCCCCCGTAGGGGCGATTCACGAATCGCCCGCAATTCCCGTAGGGGCGATCAGTG
>CAZCRV010000242.1:0-2815 GCA_964501175.1 uncultured Clostridium sp. | reverse complement strand
TACGACAAGGGCTCGTTTATCAAGAACATCATTCTGGATAACATCCTGCCCAGCGACATTTATATCAAGTCCAAGGAGCTGCACTTCAACACCGAGGAGAGCAGAATCGTCTTCTTGATCAAATTTTACGGCAAGACCGATATGATGCCCTTCGAAATGCTGCAGAACATGTTCCCGGATAAGTCCAAGGATTACGTCATTTCGGTTGGTGAGCACGACATCGTGCTTGTCAAGGACGTCAAACCCGGCACCGAGGCAAAGGACGTAGAAAAGATCGCGACCAACATAGCAGACACCCTGTCCGCAGAGTTCTATACCAAGGTTGCCATCGGTATCTCCACCACGGTTGAGAACATCAAGGACCTGGCAAGAGCTTACAAGGAAGCACAGGTAGCGCTTGAGGTCGGTAAGGTATTTGAGACTGAGAAGAATATCATCAGCTATGAAAACCTGGGTATCGGCCGTCTGATCTATCAGCTGCCCACCACGCTGTGCGAGATGTTCTTGCAGGAAGTATTCAAGAAGGGAAGCCTGGAGGCGCTTGACAGAGAAACCTTGATGACCATTCAGTGTTTCTTTGAAAATAACCTCAACGTTTCCGAGACCTCCAGAAAGCTGTTCGTACACAGAAACACCCTGGTTTACAGACTGGAAAAGATCAGAAAGCTGACCGGTCTTGATCTGCGTGAGTTTGAGCATGCGATCACCTTCAAGGTGGCTCTCATGGTCAGAAAGTACCTCAACTCCAAGCCCACCAAGTACTGATTTACAAATACATAGACAACATGAAATTAAGCGAAACACCGTGACACGGTGTTTCGCTTAATTGGCGGTTTGGCCATGTTTATAGATATTTTGAGAATAAAGCAATAACGGAGAGCAACGAATTTATGAAGAAATTGGTTTATACCGTGCAGGGGCTGCAGAATGCAGAGCAGGAGCAGCAGCTGCGCGAGGTATTGCCCGAGGTCGTTCGCGCGTACGGAAGTGACGGAGAGGTCACGGCCGACGCGCTCAGTGCCTCTGTTTCGTTCGGCGTACCCAAGAATGCATCGTGTGCCGAGCTGGAGCAAAGCATCAACGCTGCCATTGTCCCTTTGGGCATGGAGCTTATCACGCCCCCCGGTGTGAGATATTACACCTTTACGGGAGCTTCCAAAAAGGCGAAAAAGGGCATTTCCACAAGCGCGTTTGTAGCGTCCATGATCAGCGCTGTCGCCATTACGCTGGTCGTGACCATGCTTTTGACCGCACTTATCACGGGTGCGTATTGGAACGCCAAGTACCTGGGCGGCATGATCGCTACCGACGGCGAGACGGTACTTGACGATAAAACGCTGCAGGTGGTTGAATCCCTGATCAAAACCTACTCGATTGACCAGGTGGACGACGAGAAAATGATGGAGGCCGTGGTCAAGGCCTACGTCGCGGCCACGGGCGACCTTTACGCCGAGTATTACACGCAGGAAGAATTTGACGCAATGACCAGTGAGAACCAGGGAAAAATGCAGGGAATCGGTGTCAGCGTGGTCAATTCTACGCTGGAATATAACGGCATGACCTATAGCGTCATCGAGTTGATCATGGTGTATCCCAATTCTCCCGCGGAGCGCGCAGGGCTGCGCCCGGGCGATATGGTCATTACGGTCAAGCACGAAGGCGTGGAGTATTCGATCACCGAGATCGGCTACACCGCAGCGCTGAACTATCTGCGCGGCGAATCCGGCACGCAGGCTGAGTTTACCGTCATGCGCAAGAACGGCGCAAATTATGAGTCTGTGTCCTATTCTGTAACCCGAGAGGCATTTGAGACCATGTCGGTCACAAGTCGCGTCAGCGAGACCGATCCCGAGGTTGGCATCGTTATGATTTTGCAGTTTGACCTGACCACTCCCGAGCAGTTTGAGTCGGCTGTGGACAGTCTGCTTGAAAAGGGCTGCGACAAGTTTGTGTTTGACGTGCGCAACAATCCCGGCGGAGACCTCGAATCCATCAAGGCTGTGCTCAGTTATTTCCTTGCCAAGGACGATCTGATCGTCAGCACCAAGGATAAGAACGGCAACGAGGAATTTGATCGCGTCAAGGAGATCAAGCACAGCGACAAGGCGTACGCAGGCTGTGACGTGACGGGGGATGACATTGGGAAATACAGCGATCTGACCTTTAGTGTGATCACCAACGTCAATACCGCAAGCGCAGCCGAGCTGTTTACCGCAACCGTGCGCGATTACGAGCTTGGCACTATCGTGGGTACGACCACCTACGGCAAGGGCTGCATGCAGTCGATCTTCTCGCTTGCGTATTACGGCGTGCCCGGCGGACTCAAGCTGACCACCAGAATGTACTATCCCGCAAGCGGAGAGAGCTACCACGACATCGGTATTACCCCCGACGTGATGGTTGAGCTGAGTGCCGAGGCGCAGGAATATAATCTGTACGTGCTGCCCGAGGAGCTGGACAATCAGCTGCAGACGGCAATTTCACAAATGAAATAAATAATTAGTTGATATAAGGAGAAACACCATGGCAACCAAGGAAAAAACTTTATACACACAGGAAGGCTACGACGAGCTGGAAAAGGAGCTAAAGTACCTCAGAGTGACTCGCAGAGAAGAGATCAAGGAAGCAATTGCTGTAGCCCGCGGCTTTGGCGACCTTTCCGAGAACTCCGAGTACGACGAGGCAAGAAACGAGCAGGCAAAGGTTGAGGCTCGCATCAAGGAGCTGGAGATGCTGCTTGAGAATGCCGAGATCATTGACGAAGCAAGCATGGATGCAGGCGTTGTCAGCCTTGGCTCTACCGTCAAGGTATACG
>CAZCRV010000241.1:0-2835 GCA_964501175.1 uncultured Clostridium sp. | reverse complement strand
CTCTGCCATCTTGCTCCCGCAGGTCGTACCTATATGGAGGATCTGAACGAGGCGGGCGGCGTGTATGCGGTCATGAACGAGCTAACCAAAAAGGGCTTGCTCCATACCGACTGCATGACGGTAACGGGTAAGACCATCGGTGAAAATATCACAGGTTGTGTCAATCTTGCCCCCGAGGTCATTCGTCCTATCGAGAATCCTTACAGCGAAACGGGTGGAATCGCGGTGCTCAAAGGCAATCTGGCACCCGAGGGCAGCGTAGTCAAGCGTTCTGCCGTTCTCCCCGAAATGCTTGTGCACGAAGGTCCCGCAAAGGTGTTCGATTCCGAGGAAGAAGCACAGGTGGCAATCAATAGTGGCAAGATTGTGGCAGGTGACGTGGTCGTGATTCGTTACGAAGGCCCCAAGGGCGGCCCCGGTATGAGAGAGATGCTCAACCCCACCTCCGCAATCATGGGGATGGGGCTTGGCAACAGCGTAGCACTCATCACTGACGGACGCTTCAGCGGAGCAACGAGAGGCGCTTGTATTGGTCATGTTACGCCCGAAGCGGCTTCGGGCGGTATGATCGGTGTGATAGAGGACGGTGATATCATCTCTATCAACATTCCCGAAAACACCATTGAGCTCAAGGTGGATTCCGATGTGCTTGCCGAGCGTATGAAGAATTTTGTGCCCAAGAAAAAAGAGCTGACAGGTTATCTGAAACGCTATGCGGCTCTTGTTTCGGGAGGAGCTACAGGGGCAATACTGAACTGATATGAAAGAACTCAAGGACAAATTATTTGCTCTTTGTATTTTCCGAGATCTTCTCACGGATAAGGTGCTTGATGCGCTGTTTTCCCACATCAAGCACCCCTCCGTTGCAAGCTATGCCGAATTCGTATCTCTTTTGTATGCGGCAAACGGAGGCAATCTCGGAGAGTATATCAAGGAGCTCTGCTTAAACAGTGAAAATGTTTACGTAAAAACTGTAGGTGCAAAGAAATCCATACCGAGCTATATACGGGATGCTGTGGAAGCGGAGTTGGATGTACTGCAAGAGTTATCCGCCCTTGATAAGGAAACGCTTTGCGCTCCCTTGAAATACAACGGCTTTCTTCCGGACTTTACAACCACCAAGCTACACTTGAAGGATATCTATATGCACCGAGCCGAGAATATCGGTAAATACGGATACGGTATTTATGCAAAGCACAGGATGTTCTACGTGGACGAGGGTGGTTGTATCGTTCCCGTTCTTCACCCCGATAAGACCGAGCTTACCGATCTCGTTGACTACGAACGTGAGCGTCAGATCGTGATCGATAACACCAAGGCATTACTTGCGGGTAAGTCTGCAGCGAACATTCTGCTCACAGGTGACGCAGGCACAGGTAAATCCTCGACTGTAAAGGCGGTAGCCAATGCATTGTGGGGCGAGGGGCTTCGCATTATTGAAATGCGGAAGGATCAGCTTCGCGGCATCCCCAAGGTTTTGGACGAGCTTTCGAGCAATCCGCTGAAATTCGTGCTGTTTATTGATGACCTTTCATTCTTAAAGGACGACGATAATTTCAATGCGCTCAAAGCGGTGCTCGAGGGCTCGGTTACCGCGAAATCAAGCAACGTGGTCATCTACGCCACAAGCAATCGCCGACATATCATAAAAGAAACCTTCTCCGATAGAGAAGGTGATGACGTGCATCGCAACGATACTATGCAGGAGCTTATTTCACTGTCGGAACGCTTTGGAATCCATATCACGTTCTCGAAACCTAATAAGGAAACCTTTTTGCATATCGTACACTATTTGGCAAAAGAGAACGGCATTGATATGCCGACGGACGAGCTTGATCTTTTAGCCGAGCGCTTTGCATTGGAACGCGGCGGCAGAAGTGCAAGACTTGCAAAACAGTTTATTGACGGAATACTCGCGAGGTGAAACTATGTATTTTGATGATCTGAAAATCGGTATGGCGGTGGATACCGCACCTGCCGTGATTGAAAAAGAAGCATAGTAATGCGGTGGTCTACCTACTCCGTCAAAAAATGAAGTGCGGCTATTGCGGTGAGAATATGAGTGGTGAATGCGGTACGTCAAAACAGGGTGTTCGTACCTATTACTACAAATGCCACGGATGAAAAAACTTGCGGAACGGGTGCAAGTAACAACCGTACCGCAAGGAAATTCTTGAAAAGTTTGTACTGGACAGCATTATCGCAGAACTCAAAAAGCCGGGACAAATGGATTATATCGTCCAAGGCCTCTTGGCATTACAGGAGTCTCAAATTAAAGCCAACTCCACGTTGAGCATCCTTGAAAGGGAGCAGAAGCAAAACGAAAGCGCGATGGAGAACATCATGACCGCTGTCGAGCGTGGCTTCTATACCGCTGCAGCAAACAAGCGCATGAAGGAGCTGGAAGACCGACAGGCAGAGTTGGAACGCTTGATCATCATCGAGCGCAGCAAAATGCAAGTGAAGGTCACCGCAAGCGAGATTCGTGCCTACTACGAAGAAGCCCTCATGAAGGAGCCCCAGATGCTCATAAACTTCCTCATACGCGAGATCATCGTGTTCGACGACGAAATCACATCTACTTCAATAGCCCCTTACAGACGGGTCCTGACGCAAGTCAGGGCCTTTCTGTTTGTGACAGGGAAACAACGATACCGGCGCATATCCAAAACTCCTATGAGCTGAGACGGAAGAATATACGGCTGAGGATCACCATTTGAAAACGCCTTGCGACAAAAAGAAAAACAACCTAAACCGAATAATTCGATTTAGGTTGTGAGTGTAAAAGGCGGACAAAAAAGATATTTTACGTTTTTGGGTATGGACTTGAACTCA
>CAZCRV010000240.1:0-2835 GCA_964501175.1 uncultured Clostridium sp. | reverse complement strand
GGAGCTGGCACGCCCGGAATTGGACGACACCACGCCTTATATCGATATTCCCGAGCCGCTGATCGATTTTTATAAAATGTATCGCCCCGCCCCCTTAGTGCGCGCATATTGCCTGGAAAAGCAGCTGGACACGCCCGCGCACATTTACTACAAGTTCGAGGGCAACAACACAAGCGGCAGCCATAAGCTCAATTCTGCCATCGCGCAGGCGTATTATGCAAAGATGCAGGGTCTTGAGGGCGTGACTACCGAGACGGGCGCGGGTCAATGGGGCACGGCGCTGAGCATGGCGTGCTCGTATTTCGGCCTTGATTGCAAGGTGTTCATGGTTAAGGTCAGCTATGAGCAAAAGCCCTTCCGCCGCGAGGTCATGCGTACCTACGGCGCAAACGTGACTCCTTCGCCGTCTACCACCACGGCGGTTGGCCGTCAGATTCTTAAGGAGCATCCCGGCACCACGGGCAGCCTTGGCTGCGCGATTTCGGAGGCTGTTGAGGCCGCAGGCGCATCGGGCGGCAGCTATCGCTATGTGCTTGGCAGCGTGCTCAACCAGGTGCTGCTGCATCAGACCATCATCGGTCTTGAGACTAAGACCGCGCTTGACAAGTATGGCATCAAGCCCGACATCATCATCGGATGCGCGGGCGGCGGCTCTAACTTAGGCGGCCTGATCTCTCCCTTTATGGGTGAGGTGCTGCGCGGAGAGGCGGATTACCGTATCATCGCGGTCGAGCCCGCATCCTGCCCCAGCCTGACCCGCGGACGCTATATTTACGACTATTGCGACACCGGTCGCATCTGCCCCATGGCAAAGATGTATACACTGGGCTCTGGCTTTATCCCTTCCTCCAGCCATTCGGGCGGACTTCGCTATCACGGCATGAGCACCGTGCTCTCCGAGCTGTACGACCAGGGGCTGATGGAGGCAAGAAGCGTAGAGCAGACCGCAGTCTTTGCGGCAGCGCAGCAGTTTGCACGTATCGAGGGCATTCTGCCCGCACCCGAGTCGGCGCATGCCATCAAGGCGGCCATCGACGAGGCTATGATCTGCAAGGAAACCGGCAAGCAGAAGACCATCGTGTTTGGTCTGACCGGCACAGGTTACTTCGATATGGTGGCATATCAGAAGTTCAACGACGGCCTGATGGGCGATTATATCCCCACCGATGCCGAACTTGACGCAGCATTCACCAATTTTCCTCCTCAGCCGTGATGCCGTGGCATCACGAACTCCGCGCACAGCGCGGAATATCACTTGCGGTAGTGCAAATATCACTGCCGAAGATATATTTAACGTATTTCATAGGACACCTCCTCATTATATAAGTCGCTTTTTTGCGAAAAAGTTTCACTATTTCACTATCGTTATACCAAATGTAAAAATTCTATGTATATTACAATATTAGCTAAAAAATAGGCAAAAGGCGACACGTATAGTGCCGCCTTTCCGTGTAGTCGTCGAATACTCGGCGGCTTATTTAATCTGCTTCTGATATGTCAATTTGGAAATCAAACCATACATTTTCGGTATCGCTGATTTTGACGATAAAGCGATACACTCCGTTATACCGCAAATTGAAGCCATTTACAGGATACTTATGTGTGGTAGAACTGTTGGCGGCTACTGTTTCAAATGCAGTTGGAAAGTTTATTTCTTCTGTTGCACAGCTTACCCATTCATCGTTCTTTTGTTTTAGAATATCAAACGAAAGAGGATATGAGAAATCCTTATCGCAATCATTTATCCAATGAAAAGTTATAGTCGGATTTTGCACATCAAAGTCAATGTCAAAAGCAGGTGCGTCGCTTATACTTGCATATAATTTGATACCTTCAATATCAGAGCCATTGCCGCGACTACTCACAACAATTTGCCGTGTATCTTCATTATCTTTTTGGGAGCAACTCGAAAAGACAGCAAGGCATAGCGTTATTGCAAGTATCGTCAATATTATTCGTTTCATATTTACCCCTTTCCTTGTGGTAGCCGTCGAATGATCGGCGGTTTATTTTTCTGTTCTCATAAAAACGATAATCAACCCAATTACTCCCAATATACCGCCTAAAACGCAAGGGAGTACATCATAATCTCCTTGTACGTTGGGTGCTAAAATAACACTAAATAAGGCAAGTAAAATGCCGAATAAGATAAGTGCTATACCTTGTAATTGTCGTTTCATTGTGTCCCTCCTTTATAGTCGATCGAATGATCGGCGGCTGATTAGTTAAAGAGTACATTGATTTCATCAAATTCAATGTTAGAATATTCAGACATTGATTTTTCAAGAGAATCAACAAGCACTTCATAATCTTCATAAGATTGCAGGTTTTCCGTTATGGTAATATTCAAAACAAAATAATCACCTTGCTCATAATTAACAATACCTTCACCCTCAAAATTCGAGGTGCTTTCGTTACCGTTGCTGACAATCTTACATTCAATCAATTCAACCTCGTCACCTATGGTGTTAAGGTGTTTCCACGTGATAAAGACATTTTCTGCGGTACAAGGGAGCTTAACGCGCTCACGTTCAATCTTACCCTTGTCAACATAATAAATCCATACATTTTCCGAAGCAATATAGGTTTCTTTTCCGTTATCACCTACATAGCTGTAATTCAGATTATATTCTGTCGGGATATACTGCGTAATAAATGTTACCGCAATAACCAAAACTAAACAAGCGGCTACAGCCGAAGTCCATTTTACCCACGCGCGTTGCTTCGGTCTCTTTTTCTCTGCCAATGAACTTTTCATTCTAACGTACCGTTCAAGAATGTCCGAATCAAGTTCGGTAATGGCATCTGTCAATTTATCTTGTGTCATACTATAAA
>CAZCRV010000239.1:0-2846 GCA_964501175.1 uncultured Clostridium sp. | reverse complement strand
TGATATCGAAGTAAGGAGCTGCACGGTACTCGGACTCGTGGAAGTAACCGTCCTTGATTACCTCGGTGTCGGGGGTGTATGCAGCATCGGTATCAACGTCAGCAATGTAGGAATCCAGCTTCTGGCCGCCCACGGTGAAGGTGTTGGTATCGAATACCTTGATCTCGCCGCTCTTGAGCTTAGCAGCAACCTCTTCCAGCTTAGCAAGAGTGCCCTTTGCAGCAGCATTCTCGTTGATGCCGGTCAGAACTACGGAGCCCTCTTCTGCACCGCCGCACCAGTCAGCTGCGATGGGAGTGCCCTGGCATACGCTCTTGATGATATAGAGGTAGTAGGGAGACCAGTCGATTCTGGAAGAAACGATAAAGGTGTTAGGACAAGCCTCGTGGGTGGAGCCGTTGTAGGAAACGTTGGGAACGCCTGCTTCCTCACATGCGGAGGGTGCGCCCATGGAGTCTGCGTGCTGAGAAATCAGAACGCAACCGTTGTTAATCAAAGCGATTGCAGCGTTCTTCTCTGCGTTCTCGTCGTACCAGGAGCCGGTGAACTGAACCTCCATAGTAACGGAGGGGCAAACGGACTTTGCGCCCAGGTAGAAGGAGGTGTAGCCGGAGATAACCTCAGCAAAGGTGAATGCGCCAACGTAGCCCATCTTAGCCTGCTCTGCGGTGATCTCGCCCTTGTCGATCATCTCGTTGAGCTTCAGACCTGCAGCAACGCCTGCAAGGTATCTGCCCTCATAGATGGAAGCGAATGCGTTGTGGAAGTTGTCAAGGCCTGCGGTGTGAGCCATGGTACCGGTAGCGTGGCAGAACTGGATCTCGGGATATTCCTGTGCTGCCTTGAGCAGGTAAGACTCGTGACCAAAGCTGTCAGCGAAGATGATGTCGCAACCGGCATCAGCCAGGTCGCAAGCAGCCTCGTAGCAATCATTGGATTCGGGAATGCCCTTCTTGTACAGGATCTGGTCGTCGGAAAGACCCAGAGCAGCCTGCACCTTCTTAACTGCGTTGATGAAGTTGAGGTCGTAGGTAGAAGCCTCGTCGTGCAGCAGGATGAAGCCGATCTTGAAATCAGCGGGAACGTCAAAGTCCTTCTCGAGCTCAACCTCAGGCAGAGGAGACTCGGTCATCTTTGCTGCGCCGCCGCCCATATCACAGGACGTCATAGCTACGCATGCAGCTGCTACCATGAAAACAGCCAGACACAGGGACAAAATTTTCTTGAACATTTCTTATGTTCCTCCTAAATTTGTTTTTTGGCACACCCGATCTTTTTTCGAAAAGGCGTACAAATGAGAAGCCGATCCATATGCGTTTTTACCTTCACGTCCAAAGTCGTGCCGAAAAAAATGAATACCGATCAGCGAAAAATCATTTGCCCACCTCTCTGCTGTGCAGGTCGTGAGTCACCATTTATATAAAAGCCGCAGCCCTTATATCCTCCAAAAAAGAATATACCTTATTGTAACACAAAATTTTCACAAAGTCAACAAAATAACTTCATTTTCGACCTTTCAAGCATGCTAAATCCGCACACATTTCCATGCAATTTTTTGTTGATTTTGCCCTTGCCTTTCCTCATTTTTTTTGGTATAATGAGAAAAACACCGCACAGAGGAGGTTTTTCATGGCACACGGCAATCGCTATGACAGCATTCGCCCCGGGCAGGTCTGGCTGGATACCGAGGGCAAGCGCATCCAGGCACACGGCGGCTCTCTTACGTATCTTGACGGCTATTATTACTGGTACGGCGAGAACAAGGAGCACACCGATCCCGCCAAGAATATCTGGCACTGGGGCGTGCGCTGCTACCGCTCGACCGACCTTTATAACTGGGAGGATCTCGGGCTGATCATCCCGCCCAACGAGCAAGACCCCACCTCTTCCCTGCACCCCTGTTCGCTGATGGACCGCCCGCACATCATCTACAATCAAAAGACCAAGAAATTTGTCTGCTGGCTCAAGATCATGCATCGCGACGGCACGCAGGACGAGACCGTGCTGACTGCCGACGCGCTGACAGGCCCTTACACCATCGTGCGCGAGGGCCTTCGCCCCTTGAACATGAGCGCGGGCGACTTTGACCTGGTGGTTGCACCCGACGGAAAAGCCTACTACTATTTTGAGCGCGTACACTCCGAGACCATCTGCGCCGACCTGACCGACGATTATTGCGACGTCACCGGCTATTATTCCACGCACTTTCCTCGCCCCTATCCGCCCTACGTGCGTGAGGCGACCGCGCATTTTCTGCGCAAGGGCAAGCACTATCTGATCACATCGGGCACGACAAGCTATCTGCCCAACCCCTCCGAGCTGGCGATCGGTGATTCCTGGCACGGCCCTTACACCGTGCTCGGCAACCCGCATCCCACCGATGCGTCCAACACCTCGTTCCATTCTCAGGTATCAAGCGTGTTCAAGGTACCCGGCAAGAAGGATCTTTACATCGCCTGCGCAGACCGCTGGCTGCCGCACCGCATGCACCTGCCATACGAGCTGTATGAAAAAGCGTTTGCCGACGCGTTCGGCTACGACGCGAGCTCCGAGGAGCGCGCTGCTGCGGGCGCGCTGATCCCCACCCTGGAGCAAGCCAACACCCGCGAGGCCGACTACGTGTGGCTGCCCTTCCGCTTTGACGGTGAGATGGCATACCTCGACTGGCACGACGAGTGGAGAATTGAAGATTATGAATAAGGTATAAAAAAGGAGACCGATTGTGCAAAAATATGATATCGCGGCCTACGTGTGGCCCTCTTACACGGGAAAAGAAATGCGCGCGCGCCAGTTCTGCCCCGACGGAACGCCTTTGGTCGTCCCGCGGCGGCGAACGTGGATATTCT
>CAZCRV010000238.1:0-2892 GCA_964501175.1 uncultured Clostridium sp. | reverse complement strand
AATGCCATTTCGCAACCACCGCTTTTGAAAACGGATTTTACTTTGGCAACTTACTTCGAAAACTTTTCAAAAGGAGTTTTCCAAATTTGTGCGAAAACATTTGACAATTGCGCATTTATGTGTTATAATATTACGTTAAAATCTATAACTATGCCCAAAGGAGGGGTGAGAATGGTTACCATCACGGGTGTGGACAAGGGAAGTCGTGCGGAGCGACACGGTATTATGGTTGGCGACGTGCTGCTTTCGATCAACGACCGAGAGATTCGTGACGTGCTGGACTACCGTTTTCATCTGGCCAATCATACGGTGACTTTGAAGCTGCATCGCGGCCCCGAAATTGTTACCGTGACCATCTATAAGCAGGAGTACGACGATATCGGCCTTGATTTCGAGACCCCGCTCATGGATAAAAAGCAACGCTGCGAGAACAAATGCATCTTTTGCTTTATCGACCAATTGCCCAAGGGTATGCGCGAGACGCTGTATTTCAAGGACGACGACTCCCGCCTTTCCTTTTTGCACGGCAACTATATCACGCTGACCAACATGTACGACCGCGATATCGACCGCATCATTGAAATGCATATCAGTCCGGTCAATATCTCGGTGCACACCACCAATCCCGAGCTGCGTTGCTTTATGCTGCATAATAAGCGCGCGGGCGAGGTGCTTTCCTATATGAAACGGCTGGCAGACGCAGGCATTACGCTTTGCGGACAGATCGTGCTGTGCCGCGGCATCAACGATGGCGCAGAGCTTGACCGTACGCTTGCCGACCTGCAAGCCCTGTATCCGGCCATGTCCTCTGTGTCCGTCGTGCCTGCAGGCTTGACACGATACCGTGAAAAGCTGTACGAGCTGACGCCCTATACCCCCGAGGAATGCGCCCGGATTATCGCGCAGGTTAACCGCGTGGGCGACGAGTGCATGGAGAAATACGGCACGCGCATTTTCTGCTGTGCGGACGAGCTTTACCTCTTGGCGGGTTTGCCGCTGCCGGGCGAAGAATATTACGGCGACTATGACCAGATAGAGAACGGTGTTGGCATGATCACCTCGCTTTGCACCGAAGTGGCCACCGAGCTTGACTTCGCGGATGAATACAAGGAGTTCTACAAAGCCCCCCGACACGTCAGCATTGCTACGGGCGTGGCGGCTTACGATACCATATGCGCGCTGGCATCCAAGCTGGAGCGGACCTTTGAAGGATTGCAGGTGGACGTTTATCGCATTATCAATCACTTTTTCGGAGAGAGCATTACTGTCGCGGGACTTCTGACCGGTCGTGATATTGCCGAGCAGCTCAAGGGCAAAGAGCTTGGCGATTGCCTGCTGATTCCCGAGAATACCTTGCGTGCAGGGGAGGACACCCTGCTTGACGATATGACCGTGGGTCAGCTTTCGGCCGCCCTTGGCGTGCCCGTGTGCCCCTCGGCCAACGACGGCGTCGGCTTTATCGAGTCGGTGCTGGGCGTAAAACTTTGTGAGTAAATTTGAGGAGGTTGATATAGATGTCTAAACCTGTTATCGCAATTGTGGGTCGCCCCAATGTGGGAAAATCGACCCTGTTCAATAAACTGATCGGTGAGCGTCGCTCGATCGTCGAGGACGTTCCCGGCGTGACCCGTGACCGTATTTACGGTGAGACCGAATGGAGAGGCAAGAAGCTGGCCGTGATCGACACGGGCGGTATCGAGCCCAAGACGGGTGACGTGATTCTTTCCCAAATGAAGACCCAGGCGCAGATCGCCATTGACGATGCTGATGTCATCGTATTCATGTGCGACGTGCGCACCGGACTGACCGCCAACGACCGCGACATTGCGGTCATGCTCAAGAGAAGCGGAAAGCCCATCGTGCCTTGTATCAACAAATGCGACCGCATTGGTGATTTGCCTTACGAATTCTATGAATTCTACGAGCTCGGCTTTGCTTGCGACCCCATCGCGGTTTCTTCCATCCACGGCACGGGCTCGGGCGACCTTCTTGACGCTTGCCTTGAATCCCTTGGCGAGTGGGATGACTCCGAGGAAGAGGACGATTCGATCAAGGTAGCCGTCATCGGCAAGCCCAACGCGGGCAAATCCTCGATTATCAACCGTTTCATTGGCCAGGAGCGCATGATCGTTTCCGATATTGCGGGCACGACGCGTGACGCAGTTGACACCCGCGTGGAAAACGAGTACGGCAAGTTTACCTTTATCGATACCGCGGGCATTCGCCGCCAGGCAAAGATCGACGATAAGATCGAGAAATACAGCGTGCTGCGCGCGCACATGGCTGTGGAGCGTGCCGACGTTTGCTTGCTGCTCATCGATGCATCTACGGGCATTACCGAGCAGGATGAAAAGATTGCGGGCATTGCACACGAAGCAGGCAAGGCGACCATCATTGTGGTCAACAAATGGGATGCCATTGAAAAGGATAACAATACAGTCAAGCAGTATACTGACAAGATCCGCACAGCTTTGGCATATATGCCTTACGCGCCCATTCTGTTCGTTTCCGCAAAGACCGGACAAAGAATTCCCAATATCTACGAGCACATTATGTACGTGTTCAACCAGGCCAACACGCGTATCTCGACAGGTATGCTCAACGACGTGCTTGCCGAGGCAACCATGCGTACCCAGCCTCCCACAGACAAGGGCAGACGACTCAAGATCTACTATATGACGCAGATCAGCGTCGCTCCCCCTACCTTTGTCATTTTCTGCAACAACATCGAGCTGTTCCACTATTCGTATCAGAGATATCTGGAAAACTGCCTGCGTGATACCTTTGGCTTCCGCGGCACGCCCATCAAGCTGATCATTCGTCAGAAGGGCGACGACAAGGTCTGATCTTCTGAAATGCCCGCCCGTCATCCTCGAGCAAGCATTTCTTTGC
>CAZCRV010000237.1:0-2895 GCA_964501175.1 uncultured Clostridium sp. | reverse complement strand
TGGCGGTGCGCATGGTCTACCAGGTCGCCAACGCTGTCAAGATCCCCGTGGTGGGCATGGGCGGTGTTTCCAGCGCCGAGGACGTCATCGAAATGATGCTGGCCGGCGACTCCGAGGCGTTTGACGCGCTGGTGCTGCGGCATCAGAATGCGGTCAAGGGCACGGCGTATAAGGTGACCGGCAATTCGTTCTCCGCAGAGGACGCGTCGCAGGACGCCTTTGTTTCCGCCTGGGTCAATCTCGCATCTCTCAAGGATCCTTCGCTGTTTGGCGCATGGGTTTGCTCAATTGCGAAAAATCGCGCCCGCAGCCTTGTCACGCATTACAGAAGCGTGACGGCGGATATCAGCCTGCACCTTTTGGAAACCATGGACCTGGGTGCAGAGGACGAAAGCGGTCTTGACGCGCTGACAGGCGTTGTGGGTGTGGCGGAGGCCATGCGTGACGAGCAGCTGCACTTATACGTGGATGCCTTGAGCGACAAGATCCGCGAGTCTATCGAGATGCATTACTTTCAGGGGCTGTCTGTGGCAGAGATTGCTGAGAGGCTTTCCGTACCGGTCGGAACGGTCAAATGGCGTCTTTGCGAGGGGCGTAAGCAACTGAGAAAGGAATACGGTATGATCGAAAAGGAATACGACGAAAACAAGACCTTGGTACAGCGTGTACGCGAGCAGGTGGAGCATCTCAAGCTGTGGCGTATCAAAAATGACAAAACAGGCTTTGAACCCGAATACCGCGCCGTGCTCTCGGCTGTTGAGGGCTTGGACGACTCCGGTGAGAAGCAGCACATGCTTGCCGACGTGCTCATCCTTGGCTACTGGTGGTTGCCGGGCCAGGCAAACGACGAGGTGCTGGCCAAAATCAAGGCGTCTGCCATCGCAGGGCATAACGAGTCGGTGATGCAGGCGGTTGTTCCCAAGGAATACAGTAAATACAAAGGAGAAGAACGCTTGGCATTCATGCGTGACACGCAGATCCCCGAGCTGGAGCAGCACGGCTTTGTCAAGGCCGTGGGATATACGTGGTTCTGGTACGGCTGCTACAGCATGGACGAGAATCACCCAGAGCAGGGCATGGATGCGTTTGGCAAGGTGTTAGAGCTTCTGACTCCCGAGGACGTGTACTATGCAAACGCCCAATCCGCGCTTTGGGTGGAGCAGAAAAAGGCAAATGCTCCCAAAAACGAAGCGTTTGATCGCGACGGCATGACGTACGACACGCGCGGTGAGGTCTACCAGTACGTTGACAAAAAGCTGTACTTCTGGGAGCAGCCCGGCTACGGCCGCGGAGGCACGGCAGAGCTCAACGAATCTCTGTTCTGGAACACCTCTCTTTGCGACGGACTTTTGTATGATCCCGATCTGCTGCCGGGGCAGAGCGTCAAGGCATCGGATGGCAACATGACGCTGACATGCCTTGAAAACGATGCGACCGTCACGGTGGCAGCAGGCACGTTCGCGCATTGCACGGTCTACGAGATGGTTGGCAACCGTTATGGTACTACCTATACCAAAACTGTGTTTGCTCCGGGTGTGGGCTTGATCGCGCAGACCGGCACGCGTGACTCCGAAGCACACAGCTGGGAGCTGAGCACTTACAAGATCTGCGGTGGAGAAGGAATCGTGCCTTTTGCGCCCGGAAATCGTTGGGAATACGTTTGCACGGATATGGATTCGCCCTTCGTTTACACAGCCGAGAACTATTTTGAGGTCACATCCTACAAAAACGGCAGAGCGGTGATCAGCAACGGCTGCTTTACACAGGTCATGAGCTATACCGATACCTGGCTGGGGCACATTCTCAATGCTCGTCACAATTATATCTATCCCAAGGATGGCAAATGGCTGCTGCGTGACGTCAGCGGCATCATGAAGCGCGCAGCAGAGCTGGCAGAAACCAAGCGTCAGAAGGTGCATACCGCTATCGCGTCCGACGTCATGCAGCGCATCTGGGATACCGATCCCGATGCCAACCCCGACTTTACCGAATTCGGCAGATGGAATTTCTTCTGTCCATATACCCTGCTTCGCGACAATAAGGGCTATACCTGGGACAATAACTGGCGTTATTCGTTTGAAGGCAAGGATATGGCCAAATGCGCGGACTATGAATTCTGCGTGCTGCACAATTTCCTTTACGGTATGTTGGCAGACGCTACGGGTTATTTGTGGTGCGACGCATGGATTCCGGGCTATCACTTGGACTCCAAGCAGGTGGAATATGCGGGTGGCGGCAGAAAAAAGGTCGACCTGACGCTTGACGTGCTTGACGATTGCACGGTGACGGTTGAGGCGGGTACGTTTGAAGGCTGCAGACACATCGCGTTTGACCTGCGCGGCCTTGAAGGCACGGGCTTGGGCTATCGCGGCGGCAAGAAGGAATATTGGTTTTCGCCGAGTGTGGGCATTGTCAAGATGACCGCGCTTTACAAGAACGACACGCTGCAGGATGTCTGGGAGCTGACCGAGTACCGCGGCACGGGCGAAGGCTTTTTCCCCGCAGAGGACGGCATGTTCCGCCGCTACGAGTCTAAATTCTCGGGCAACGGCGTGCATGCGTCGGTGGAGTACACCTTTGACGAGGAAAATGGCGAAATGGTCATTTTCCGCAACGCGCTGGGCAATCAGGACAGAGCGTGCTGGGAGGCCGGCCCGATCGAAGCCCCGGAAGAACAGTGGTATAAGAAAAGTGAAGCATAAGAAACAAGAAAGGGGCTGAAAAGCCCCTTTCGGTTATGTAAAGCAAATGTCAGGATAGGCGACAACTGTCAGTAAAAGTAATCCGTCCGTCGGTAGGGGGCGACGTCACCGACGCACCGGGAAGGCACAAAGATATTTTCATTACGAAAAACTTGTTTATGTAGGATGGGCTGTCGAGGACGTCAGCCCCTAC
>CAZCRV010000236.1:0-2895 GCA_964501175.1 uncultured Clostridium sp. | reverse complement strand
CGCGCCGTCAACACCAAGGACGCCATGACCGCCACCATCGAGGAGATCCCCTACGCGGTGCTGCACAAGATCACCGCGAGAATCACCGCAGAGGTTGAGGGCATTAACAGAGTTCTTTACGATCTGACGCCTAAGCCGACAGGCACGATCGAGTGGGAATGAGAAACTATATCCCGAAAACCCTTATACCACAAGGGTTTTCGGGTTTTCATTTTTCGAAAAGTACATAACGGCACTTTGAAGCCTTATCCGCACAGTTTATTCAGCTTGTCCGAAACTTCCTCATTTTTGTGAGGATACAGGTGAGAATAGGTTTCAAGAGTTGTTTGAATGTCTTCGTGTCCGAGTCTTTCGCTAACGAGCAGCGGTGAAAATCCAAGTTCAATTAACAAGCTTGCGTGGCTATGTCTTAAATTGTGTACTCGGATCCTTTTTGTTCCGCTGAGTTTACATCCTCGTTTCTGTGTTTGATTTGAAAACAAAAAAAGAGGAACTGCTGACGTTTTCTTCCTTTGAAAAACATCTATCAGTTCCTCTTTGTCGCTGAATTATTTCGGCATGGGTTCTTTGTCTCCGTCAATTTCGATTACCTCGTGTGGCATCACCATTTCGGGAGGTGCTTTGTCCAAAGACGTCTGTCCCTTGGACGCTCCGATAGGAATGGACCCCCAATCCTTGAGCATGATCTTCATTCGTTTTCCCAACACCTTTTCCGTCACGCCATCTACACTGATTTGCGCCATACTACTCCTTTCTGCCTGCCGGCTAAAATATCTATATAAAAAAGTGCCGACAAAACAGTTTTATCCCATAAGGGCAAAAACCGTAATACTCGGCACTTTGAATACAAACTTAACAACGTGTGCAATGTGAGCTATTTTCTCACGAAAAGTCCTATCGGACAAGCACAAAAAATCAATTACAGTAGTATTATACCACTATATATTGATTTTGTCAAGTCTATTTTCGCAATATATAGTATTTTATCTGTGATTAAGCTAATTGCTCTGACTTTGCTTTACACAAAGTTTAATTTTTCAAGCAACCGATGGGAATTACAAAAACACCATCAGGTCTTCTATAACCATACTGAGTGCCCGTAACAACGATTTTAAGGTCGGGGAGTCTTAATTTACATTGTGTTTCTTTCTCATTATACTCCTTAACCAATCTTTCGATCTCGCACAAATGTGTTGCGCCTTCGTCGATCTCCGAAGAACCGAGCTTGAATTCAAGCAGCGCGTAGCGACCGTCATTTAAGTGCAACACGCCATCAGCTTCAAGACCGTATCTGTCTCTGTAATAAGACATCTGACCGTCAAACGCAGAAGAATAAACCTTCAGATCACGAATACACAAGGACTCGAATAAGAATCCAAGCGTTTTGAAATCTTCGTTGAAATACGCCGGAGATAAACCAAGAGCCGCTACCGCAATAGACGGATCAATGAAATTGCGCTTTTTGGAAGCACGGATAACAGTCTTTGAACGAATTGCCGGACACCAAGCATCAATATCGTCAATGATATATAGCTTTTTAAGGGCAGAGATATAGTCATAGATTGTCGGATCGCTCACGTCAAAATTTGCCTTCACGTCACCGACAATAGTTTTTGTTTCTGCCAAAGTGCAAATGTTACGGCTGTACGACTGCAATATCGCTTGTGCAATACGAGGGTTGCGCTTGACCTTATCGATATTAGAAATATCCACCGAATAAGTTTGCCTGTATAGATCCTTTACGATCTCAAGCTTGGCTCTGTCGGTAGGTAACGATAGGCATCTCGGCCAACCGCCGCGGCATATAGCAAATATCAAATTATCTACCGTCATGTTCGATTCGCATCCGTCAAAATCATCGGGATGGTCAAACAAATTCGCTAACGATACTGTTCCGTTGGACTCACCGCTTTCGTACAAGCTCATCGGATACATAAGCAGTTGACTAATACGCAACGTGCCGGTGTGCGGTGTGTCTATGTCCTGCGAGGATGAACCCGTCAGAATGTACTGACCGCTAAGTCCTGTATCGTCAATGTCCTTTCTTATTGTGCCCCATAACTTAGGAGCATCCTGCCACTCGTCAAAAAGTCTCGGCTTTTCACCGATCAAAAGCCGCTTGGGAGCAGCGTTTGCGACAGCTAACAGGTTTTCTCTAACATCTTCGTCTTGAAACTCTACAAAGCTTTTTGCTTTCTGCTTGGCTGACGTGGTTTTTCCGCAGCCTTTCGGTCCTTTGATAAATGTTGCTCCAAAAGCCTCTAATTTCAAATCCAAAAGAGAGTCAACAATTCGAGATTTATAATCCATATAATTAACCTCCGCGTACATTTCTTGATATTAGTATACCACAAAAAACTCGTTTCGTAAACACCGTTTTAGTAATTTGATGTGAATTATTTTAGTGATTTGAGGTTTTGCGTTTTAGTAATTTGAGATTGTTTACTTGAGCAATTTGATATTATTCAATTTGCTTCGAATCAATAGCGTCTACCGCTTCATACCCAAGAAAACAATCCGATGCAAGTGCCGTATCAAAATACTCGTTTCCGAGAGTTACTCTCGTTGTTTTCTTGAAATAGAAGCGATATCTGTCACCGATCTTGATTTTAGACTGCTTATCAAGGAGCAACGTGGACTCGTTTGCCTCGTCGTCCATTATCTTGACCTTGCGGTATTTGCCAAGCATTTTGGGAACAATGCCCACACAAGTGCCCTCGACGACCTCATACTCGTTTTTGGCAATAAGTCGGTAGATGGAAAACGCTTTATATATCTCCCACCGTCTGTCCTCCTGTAAGTTCTGCGACGAGATCGCCGTGTTCCATGAAGGAGCCGTTATTCAGCAAGGCTCTCACGCTTCGCTCGTTGCCGATACAAACGGCAAATACTACG
>CAZCRV010000235.1:0-2917 GCA_964501175.1 uncultured Clostridium sp. | reverse complement strand
TCATCATCTCGGGCGGCTGTCCGCGTCTGCCCGAGCGGCCAAGACGCTGCAAAAAGCCGGTGACCGTATTGGGTGCCTGGTTTTGCAGCACGCGCTCCAGTCTGCCGATATCAATGCCCAGCTCCATGGTGACGGTAGCGCAGGTGACGGCAAACTCCTCTTCGTTTTTCATCTTAAGCTCAGCCTCCTCGCGCAAGGATGCGGAGAGATTACCGTGGTGGATCAGAAATACGTCGCGGTCACCCCTTGCGCGCGCGATCTGACGGAAGGTAGCGCACAAATATTCGGTCTCCTCCCTGGAATTGGAAAATACCAGGGATTTTTTGGTGCTGATGCAGTCATACATATATTCAAATCCCGCGTCCAGCATAGCAGGCTGCTCGGCAAGCTCCTCGCCGTCCTTCTCGGCCTCGTCCTTGCCCTGCGTGGCCTTGGGATTTTGCACGTAAAAGTGCTCCATGCCAAGTCTCCAGCGGATCTTGCCCTCGTCGAAGCGCGGCACGTCAGTCTCTTTGCCCGTTCCCTCGCCCAGCCAGGCGGCAGCCCCCTCGGGGTCACCGATGGTGGCCGAAAGCCCCACGCGGCGCACGTCGTGCCCGATCAGATGCGTGATCCTCTCCAGCTGACAGCGGATCTGATTGCCACGGTCGGTGCCCGTCAGCGTATGGATCTCGTCTATGACCACGTATCTCAAGTCTCCAAACAAGCGCGGGATGTCGTTGGAGCGGTTGATCAGCATAGCCTCCAGCGACTCGGGCGTGATCTGCAATACACCCTTAGGATTCTCCAACAGCTTGCGCTTATGCGAGGCGGCCACGTCGCCGTGCCAATGCGTGACGGGAATGCCGCTTTGATCCAACAGCTGCTCGATGCGGAAAAACTGGTCGTTGATCAGGCTTTTGAGAGGCGCTACATAGATCACGCCGATGCTGCTGCTCGGATGATCCCAAAGCTCGGTCAGAATGGGAAAGAACACAGCCTCGGTCTTACCGCTGGCCGTGGAAGAGGTCAGCAGCAGGTTGTGGTCGGTCTGGAACAGGGTGTGCGCGGCCGCCATTTGCACGGGACGCAGCGACTCCCAGGTGTTATTATAGATGAATTCCCTGATAAAATCGGGAAATCTTTCAAAAATCTCGTCTGCTCTTGTCATACGCTACCCTCAAAAATCCAGATCATCGGGGGTGAATTTGCGAGCGGGATCGGAAGACGGACCGTCGGGGACGCCGGTCCCTACAGTGGTGGGCGGCGCGGCCACGCTTGTGGTTTTGACAATGTCCTCAAAGCTTGCCTCGGGGTTCTGCATGAGCACGTTAAGCACGGTCATATAGTCGCGCAGCATCTCACGCGGGGTGATCATGCTGTCTGCGCCCGCGCGTGCAAGGCAAGTCTGTAAGAACGTCACCTGCTGCTCCTTGGTAATGCGGGGCTCGATGTTATAATACTGCGCGTACAGCTGCGTGATGCGCGAGATCAGCGCGAACAGCTCGTCGTCCGAAAGGCGTCGCAGTCTGATGACGGGACCGATCAGATTCTTAAAGCCGTCGGGCGTAAAGCGGCTGTCGCACAAGCGGGAGCGCAGCGCCTCGTAAGAGAACAGGCCTCTGCGGCTATCCTCCAAAAACTGCGGCGTACCGCCAAACACGATCTCAAGCCCCGGGGCTCTGCCCTGCAGCGTATCGTTGAACATGGAAAGGATCTTCTCGTAGTTATTCTCGCGGCTGACGCGGTGCACGATCTTATACAGATTGACGCACTCGTCGATAAAGACGACCAGACCGCGGTATCCCATCAGACGCACAAGCGACGCCCAGAGCTTGAGAAAATCGTACCAGTTATCGTCGTCAATGATGACCGACACCGAAAATCCCAATGCGTTCTTAGCCTCGGTCTTGGTGGAAAATTCCCCACGCAGCCAGCGCAGGCAGGCACTCATGATCTCGCGGTCATTCTCGCCACCGCTCATATAGGCGCGGTAATATGCCGTGATCACGCGGGCAAAATCAAAGCCGCCCACCAAAAATTCCACCTCGGAAAGCCTTTGCATGACGCGGGCGTTGAGGGCATTCTCAAACACGGCCGAGTCGGGGGAATAGCCCTCGGACACAAGCTCTGCTTGCAAAGAGGAGATCCAGCGCGCAATGATCTTAGGCAAAGCACCGCCGTCGGGAGACGCCTTGGAGGCAAGGTTTTTCATCAGCTCGCGGTAGGTTGCCACGCCGCTGCCGCCCGTACCGTACAGGCGACGCTCGGGCGAAAGATCACAGTCGGCCGTGATAAAATCGCGCTCCAGCGCGTATCCGCGGATCAACTGCATCAAAAAGCTTTTACCGCTGCCGTAGCGCCCCACCAAAAAGCGCATGCCCGCACCGCCCTCGTTGACCTGCTCAAGATCGGAAAGCAAAGCGGCAATCTCGTCCTTACGGCCGATTGCAATATAGGGTGCGCCCGAGCGCGGCACGACCCCCGCAGAAACCGATGCAAGCAGCGCGCCCAGCACGCGTCTTGGTACTTGTTTTGTTTGATTTTCCATTCGTTATTCCCTCCAAAGGAACGATACTTGTTCCCTATAATCCTCGATGATGACGTAGCCGCCCTCACCGTCCTCTAATATCACGTCTCCGAACACGTCGGCTGCAATCTCGTTGATCTCGTCCGCCACCGCATCGATCATCTTGCCCATCTTTTGCGCAGCTGCCTTTTGTGCAGCAATATTCCCTTGTGCCGCTGCCGCGATAAAGGGCAGATAAGCGGAAAGAGCGTCCCGTAGGGGCGATTCAAGAATCGCCCGATCGGCAAGAGCATCCTGTAGGGGCGATTCAAGAATCGCCCGATCGGCAAGAGCATCCTGTAGGGGCGATTCAAGAATCGCCCGATCAGCAAGAGCATCCTGTAGGGGCGATTCATGAATCGCCCGATC
>CAZCRV010000234.1:0-2941 GCA_964501175.1 uncultured Clostridium sp. | reverse complement strand
TGACGATTTCGGTCAGCTTGCCGCCCGTCCCGGGCTGCTCGCCCACGTAGGAGACCAGACGGTAGTATTCGCCGTTGGTGTAAACCGCGGGGAGCTCCTGTCCGCTGGCGGGGTACTGCGTCCGATCGGAGCGATTGTTATTGAGGCGAGCGGTCACGTTCACGGTTTTGCCGTCAAGCGTATACCAAAGCTCAAAGGTGCATTCACCGGGGACGTTATTGAGCGCCCACTGCATCGGGATGCACTTGACGTACAGCGTGTTTCCTTCCACCTTGTGCTCGATCAGCCTTGCGCGGTTAAAGAAGCAGTCTCCCGTTTGAATGGGATTCCAACCGGTATGCGTCCAGTTCTTGCCCATCTCGGTCCCTTCGGGATGAAAGGGAACAGGACCCGAATAGAAGGAAAGCTGCACCTGTCTGCCCCAGTCAGCGCTGTTGATCAGATTATTTTTTCCATGCTCGGCAAGATAGGTGACCGTGCCGCCAAGAGCTGTATTGATACCGAATTTGATATATTCGTTCTCAATATAAAATACGTTGTCGTCAAGTATCTTGTGATCCTCGGCTTCGGCGAGATAATGAGGATTGTTGCCCATGGTTATACTCCCGTATCAATAATCGCTCGTTCCAACACCGCCCGAAACGATGGCAATGCCGGACGACGTGCCGATTCTGTCCGCGCCTGCCTCGATCATGGCCATGGCAGCCTCGTAGGTCTTGACGCCACCGGATGCCTTGATCTGCACGCCGGGGGTGACGTTATTCTTCATGATGGTGACAGCCTCCACCGTAGCAGTACCGGGGTTGACGCCCGTGCAGGTCTTGACAAAGTGCGCACCTGCGCGGCAAGCGATCTGCGTCGCCAGCGCGATCTCCTCGTCGGTCAAGAGACCGGTCTCGATGATGACCTTGACGGTTTTGCCCTGCGCAGCAGCCACAACAGCGGCAATGTCCGCGCAAACGTAGTCGGTGTCTCTGTCCTTGAGCTTGCCTACGTTGATCACCATATCAAATTCGTCGCAGCCGTCGCGGTAAGCAGCTTTGGTCTCCTCGACCTTGATGGCGGTCACGTTCTTGCCAAGAGGGAAGCCGATGACCGTGCAGGTCATGACGTCGGTGTCCGCAAGGAGGCTGTGTGCAAGGGCAACGTCAGCAGGGTTGACGCAAACCGATGCAAAATGATGCTCGGCAGCCTCTGCGCAAAGCTTCTCGATGTCAGCAGCGGTTGCAAAGGGCTTGAGGTTGGTGTGGTCAATGTATTTGTTGATGGGTTTCATAGCAATCTCCTTATATTTCATTGGTTTCAGTATAGCATATTGTGCTTTATCTGTCAAGTTTGTTATTGACAAAAAAAGGGGAATGTGTTATGATGAAAGAGTAAACCAAATACATTTGCGGAGGATTTTATGAAAAGACAGCTTTCCTTGATTTTAGCGCTGGTTCTTTGTCTGTCTCTGCTCGCAGCAATGGTTGCGTGCGATAACGGCCAGGATCCCGCCACCACCACCGAGGCACAAACCGAGGCTCCCACCGAAGCTGAAACCGAAGCACCCACCACCGAGGCAGAAACCGAGCCCGAAACCGAGTCCCAGCCCGAAGAGACCACACAGGCCGCTGCAGATCAGCCCATTGAAGGCGCGATCAACATTGCAAGCGCAGAGGATTTGATCGCCTGGGCAAACACCATCCACGTCGAGGGCACAGAGTACTACGAAGTCACGGTCAACTTTATTGCGGACATTGACCTTGCAGGCCACAACTGGATCCCGATCGACGGTGCATACCTGGATTGCGTGACCTTTGAGGGCAACGGTCACACCATCAAGAACATGACCATTGAGGGCAACGACGAGCCCATCCCCGACATCATGCATAACTTCCCCTACGGCTTTGGCTTTATCCAGAACGCCGAGTACGATCTGACCTTTAAGAATCTGACCTTTGATACCGTCAACATTACTGCATGGGAGCGCCACGTCGGCGTATTTGTCGGTAACGTATACGGCAACGCTTGGCTGACCTTTGAAAATTGCCACGTCAACAACTTCAACTTGAACGGTTGGGTGGATTACACCAACCAGGACAAGGAAGTGGGCGGTCATCCCATTTCCTTCCGTGTTGCAGGCTTTGTAGGCGGCGTATTTGCAGGCACGATGGAATTTACCGATTGCACGGTCAAGGAAGGCAAGATGTCCGGCTTCCATAACCTTGCAGGCTTTGTAGGCTACGATGCAACCGGTGCGGTCAACGCAGATTGCTTTACCAACTGCCACGTTGAGAACGTTGAAATGACCTTCTCCTACTGCCAGTCCGATTCCTACACCGCAGACATGCCCAGAAAGTTCGTCAGCGTATTCTACAATGCAAACGACTGGGTGGACAACATCGACGATTTCGATGAGACAGGGAACACCTTCAAGGGCATTTACTTCATCGACTACACCGATCCCGATTCTGTTTACAATCCCGATAACTTCCGTAGCTGGACCTACGAGGAAGCATACGCTTAAGATAAAAACCCGAAAGCCTTGGCGTGATACTCTTAACTGAGTATCACGCCAGTTCTATTCGCCTCTGGCGAGTGATATTGCTACGCAGTGGTATTTGGACTTCGTCCAAGTGATATTCGCTCCGCGAGTTTCAGGGCGAATAGAATATCACTGAAGCCGTAGGCTTCAATATCACTATTGCGACAGCAATAATATCACTCTTTGCCTTGGCAAAGAATAACACTAAAATGCAGAAAAAAAGAGAGAACTCTGTGGTTTGTACTCCACAGTATTCTCTCTTTCTGCTTTTATTGCCGGTTTCGCATTGGTTTAACAAATGCATTGGGCTATGCCCATACCCTTGTTTTATTTCTCCGATAAGGACAACACCCTATAGGGCAATGTCATTAAGTTAATTTAGTGGCGCAAAAGAAAGACGCACTTAACAAAGCT
>CAZCRV010000233.1:0-3009 GCA_964501175.1 uncultured Clostridium sp. | reverse complement strand
GTCACGGTCACGCAGGTCTCCTGCATGATGCCTCTGTCGGGCGCAGGCTCGGTCTGCGCCATGGCAGAGTGGTCGAACAGCTCGTGTGTACAACCTGCGCAGCCAATGATGGTAATATCACTCTCTCTGACGGCCTGTACGAATTTTTCCACGATATGCAAATAACGCTCCTCGCCGGTCACCTCGTACCACGCAAGTGCGCCCTCGAAATAGGACATCATTTCATAAGCCTTGACTTGCGGATATTGATAAGGATATACCTCGCCTGCCTCGGCAAGATCGAGCAGGTTTCCGCCGTGGCAGCCACCCTGATCTAAAATATACTTGGCAAAATCCAAAAATCTCTGCTTGCCCGTGTGCTTGTAAAGCTCGATCACGGGCTCTAAAATGGTGCTGGAGTTGAGTCCTCCCCAAGCGGCAGAGGTATCAAGAATGGACATTTTTCCTTCTTCTGCGCCGATGTGCGCGATCAGATAGTCCACGTGCTTTTCCATGCAGTCAAGAATGCGCGCCTTGAATTGCTCGTCGCGGCAAATGCCGTAAAAATACAGGCAGCCCACCAGCACGTACTTGCGCGACCAGATATCCCAGCCCGCAAACTCATGCGAGACGGGATAGGACGCAATTCTGCCAAGCTCATCCTGTGTGTCAAGCAGGTCGGAGACGGTCTTATACAGGATCTCATAAAGCTGCTCGTCGGGCGCATACGTGTAAGTCAGACACGCTCCGCGCATCATTTTGCCAAAGTATTCCCCGCGCCAGCCGTAATCGCAAAAATCGGGACGCTCCACGTATACCTGCACGAACTTCTCCCAAAGCTCCTTGTCCTTGAGCTGCTTATTGAGAATAAACTGCGCGTGCGCGTCCACCGCGCTCTGATACTTCGCCGACCCCGCGGGAAGATAATGATACTTGTAGTCCATCATGGGCTCCTTTCGTTGTCCGTAAAGTCAATATATGAAATAAACCGTGTATTTTTATAGCACGAAATACAAACCGTTTGATATAAGCAGCGTGATTTGATCACCTTGGCAAAGTCTGAGATCGGCGTATGCCCTGCAGGATATACGTAATAATACTTCTCCTTGTTCTCATCAATCAGCACAACGCATCTGATCCAAGACGTACCGCGATGCCCCGAAATCATCCAAAGTCTGATTCTTTTCACGCAAACTCGCTGCTCCTCTGCTGCGGAGGTATTGATTCGACGCATTTTTCGATACGCGCTTGCGCTGCGAAATACAAAGCAAGCAAACAGAATAGCTAACGCTGCCATAGGAATTACACCCAGAAAAGCCGAGGGCTGCTTTGCAAACGTTCCGACGAGGACAATAAAGCACATCACAGCAAGAAAAAATCCGCAAAGCAAAGCGTTGTTTCGTAGTTCCTCGGCAAGGCTCTTCTTTTGCAGCGCCAAAATATCCTTTTGCCGCACGGCACTCTTGTATTGCCTGATATTCTCGCGCATTTGACGTTTGCTTGGCATGTGCGACTCCTTTCTGTTATCGGTATATCACAATTTTTCGGTAGTTCTTGTAGGGAAAGATATTATCCTCCCGCACGTAAGCATTTCCAAATCCGCGGGAGGAGCAGGCCCCTCCCCTACGGCAAATCCATGGGTTGCCCTTGTAGGGACCGGCGTCCTCGACGGTCCATGGTCATGCAAACCGTCCGTCGGTAGGGTGCGACGTCCTCGACGCACCGTCGTCCTACATAAACAAATCTTTTCGCAATGCAATCAGTTCTTTGCGCCTGCCCGGTGCGTCGAGGACGTCGCACCCTACCGACGGACGGTTTGCATTGTCCTTACTGATCAAAATTGTTTGTAACTTTCGCAGGCAGCATGTCAAAAATCCGTTTCTCCGTTTTTGTCAATGCCCGCGATCAGATCCTGCACCGTAACGGTCATTGACCTTGCGGTACCTTTTTTATCCGCACCGGTTAAGATAAGGGAATTTTCCCGCAAATCCATTTGATCCAAAGATGCGATTCCGCACATTTCTGAAACGTTCAAAAACAATTTCTTCTCGTAATCAAACGCAAAGCATTGATACGGGTATGCCCAATAGCAGCCATCAAAAATCAGGATATTTTCAATCTGCTTGACGTCCACGATAATAAATGATTCTTCCCCTTTCGACAAGCATTCCGGAAAATACTCAAATTCCACGGTCAGCGTAACAGCATTGAGCAAGGTAAATCCGTAAAGCGTTTTTCGAAAGCAGATATAGCTCTGACCGTTCAAAACGACGGGGAAAAAGCTGTTTTCATAATCGTGTTCATCGCAAAATACGCATCCATACAGCAAATTGTTCTTTTTGAAGGACACGTGCGCTCTTGCTCTATGGTTATATTTGTCCTCGTACTCAAAGATATCAAGATCTATTGAAACGTCCAAAACATGAAAGGACATACTCTCAACGTAACGAAAAGGATAATTTTCCGAATAATCAAGCACGTATTTTTCTAAAAAATCCATTTGAATCCTCCTTATCCGTTCATTTCGTCCACAGCATCAATTTTGCGGAAGAGGTGACCCCACCCCTACGGCACAATTTATCGGTAGTTCTTGTAGGGACCGGCGTCCTCGACGGTCCACGCCAACTACCACATTATCACGGACCGTCCGGGAGGCCGGTCCCTACAATGGCCGGATTATCTCGTCAAACACACAACGCTTTCAACGTGTCCTGTACGTGGAAACATATCGACAGGTGTAACCTCGCCGATGGTGTAACCATTTTCCCTGAACCACTTACAATCTCTTGCCAACGTATCGGGATCACACGACACGTAGACCACGCGTGGAATCTCCAGCTGCGCAAAGCACTTGACAAGCGCTTCGGTACTTCCCTTTCTGGGCGGATCGATGACCGCCACATCGGGGCGTTTGCCGCCGCAGGCAGATAAGATCACCTGCGCGTCGCCTGCGTCGTTACAGATAAAGGTTGCGTTCCCGATGCCGTTGCGTGCAGCGTTCTCACGTGCGCATTCCACCGCCTCGGGCAC
>CAZCRV010000232.1:0-3021 GCA_964501175.1 uncultured Clostridium sp. | reverse complement strand
ATGGCAGACAGACGGAGCTGATTGCATCATCGTCACACACGGCAAGATCGTGCGCGAGGCCATCAAGGCAGCAGAGTCCCTGTCAGAGCAGGGAATCCGCGCAGGCATCCTGCTTTGCGAATATATCAAGCCCTACGATACTCTCGCGACTCGCGTCACAGAGCTGATCGGAAATCCCGAAACACCCATTGTGTTCTTGGAGGAAGAAATCCGTGCGGGCGGCTTTGGTATGATGCTATCCGACGCTATGTGCAGAAAGGGCATACTTCCCAAGCACGCCATCATGGCCATCGACGACAATTTCGTGATGCAGACCCGCGACGAATCGGTCTATACCACGGCAGGCCTGGATGCGGAGTGTATCGAGCGTACCGCCCGTACCTTAATTGAATAAAAAAGGACGCAGCCGAGAGTATGCGACTTTAGCGGTTCAATAGCAGGAATTTGTTCATGTATGAGCAGATTCCTGCATTTTTTATTTGCTGTGGTGGGTGAGATACATCTCCGGGACGCTCCTTCACCCAGAGTTGGGTGCGAAAAAGCCACCCTGTGCGGTGGCTTTTGATGTTTTGAAGTTGAAGAAAGCCCCGCGCAAGGCGGGGCAGTCATTACTTGGATGCATTCTGGCGTATTTTGGCCACGAAGTCGCTCTCATTTCCTTCAAAAAGGATGTCCAGTATTTTGATCATTTTTTCTTTATAGCTATTATCACTTTCGGTTTCCGAAAGCGCAGTCAAATGATAAGACAAAAGCCAGGCAAGTGGTTCTATTGCAGACTTTGCCACTTTGTTTTTCTCGGCATTGTCGTTCAAAATCCGAACCAATGCGGTTTCTCTTGTCTTATAGAGATTGGGAAGTTTGGCAGCGTATTCTACCGCTTTCTCATAATCCCCGTATCTGTAATATGCATCGGAAATATTAAACAACGCTGCACCTCTGATTTCGGAATCATCGCAGTATCTGAGAATCTGTTCATGAAGTAAAATAGATTCTTTCAAATACTCTTTCTTCTCCTTTTCAGTACCGTCAAGTCGTTCAAGCGAAGCTGATAATTGAGTCAGTAACAATGCATGATTGGGGTAGATTTTCAACGCACTTCGCATCAGCTCAACATTTTCTTTGTGCTTTCCCAACGCTCTGTTTTCTTGCCATTTCTGATTGATATCGTCAAGCCTTTGGGCAGAAGATATTTCCTCCATGCCGATCAACTCGTCAACGGACACACCAAAATAGTTTGCAAGTGTGGGGAGCATCGTGATGTCGGGATATCCGTCGCCTCTTTCCCATTTACTGATGGCTTGATATGAAATCCCAATATGAGCCGCCAACTCTTCTTGGGTCAAATCTTTGTTGCGGCGCAATTTCTTTACCTTTTCACCAATCATCAATTCCATAGTATTATCCTCCAAAATAAGTTGTTCCGACGCGTCTGATTATATTATACAGAGTATTGAATCCTAAATCAATAACCGCAGCATAGACCGATTTCTACGAATCGTAGTATTTTTCTATCAATATTCTGAATCAATCAAAGAAGGGCGACCATCGGTCGTCCGCACTTGTGGCATCAATTATGAAAATAAACAGATAAGGACTGCATCTAAATGATACAGTCCTTGATTTTTACTTTTATTCCACGTCAATAATCGACTCGTTCCACATTTCGGGTGCCTTGTAGCCCATGAGGTTGACCATGGTTGCTGCTACGTTGGAAAGGCCGAAGCTGCCGTTGTCAGCCTTGACACTGTAAGAGTTCTTTGCATCGGTGTTGTCGTAGATGATGCAGGGAACGGGGTTGAGCGTGTGGCTGGTCTTAGCCTTGAAGTTGCCGTTCTTGTCAGCCTTGGGCTGCTTGGTCTTCTTGTCCATCTCGTACATCTCGTCTGCGTTGCCGTGGTCAGCGGTGATGAGTGCCACGCCGCCCAGCTCGTCAACAACCTTCAGAATTCTTGCCAGCTGCAGATCAAGTGCCTCCATGGAGCAGCGGGTTGCTGCCAGAGAGCCGGTATGACCAACCATGTCGCCGTTGGGGAAGTTGACGCGGTAGTAGGTGTACTTACCCTCGCGCAAAGCCTTGATCAGCTCGTCGGTGATCTCGGCGCACTTCATCCAGGGACGCTGCTCAAAGGGAACGACGTCGGAGGGGATCTCCACGTAGGTCTCCAGCTCGTCGGAGAACTTGCCGGACTTGTTGCCGTTCCAGAAATAGGTCACGTGGCCGTACTTCTGCGTCTCGGAAATGGCGTACTGAGCAACGCCGGTGTTAGCGAGATATTCGCCCATGGTGTTGGAGATCTCGGGGGGATTGACCAGGTACTTGGAGGGAATATGAAGGTCGCCGTCGTATTCCAGCATGCCTGCGTATACTACCTTGGGGTAACGAACGCGGTCGAACTTGTCAAACTGTCCCTCGGGCGTGTCAAAGGTCTTGGAGATCTCGATGGCGCGGTCACCGCGGAAGTTGTAGAAGATCACGCTGTCGCCGTCCTCGATGGTGCCCACGGGCTTGCCGTCAGCTGCGATGACGAAGGGATCGATATCCTGGTCGATCTTGCCGGTCTCTGCACGCAGAGTGTTGTAAGCCTCGATAGCGGACGCGAACTGTCTGCCATCGCCCAGTACGTGGGTATGCCAGCCCTTTTCCACCATGCTCCAGTTTGCCTCGTATCTGTCCATGGTCACGGTCATTCTGCCGCCGCCGGATGCGATCTTTGCGTCAAAGCCGCCGTCGTTGAGCGATGCCAGGAAATCCTCGAAGGGAAGGATATAGTCGGGAGCGCTTGTCTCGCCTACGTCACGGCCGTCAAGCAGGATGTGTACGCGAACGGTTGCAACGCCGTCAGCCTTGGCGTGTTCGATCATCGCCTTGAGGTGGTCGATGTGAGAGTGCACGTTGCCGTCCGAGAACAGGCCCATGAAGTGCAGCGTCGAATTGTTTGCCTTGACGTTGGCGATCAGCTCCTGCCAGGTAGCGGATGCGAACATCTTGCCGGACTCAATGGAATTGGTGACCAGCTTTGC
>CAZCRV010000231.1:0-3075 GCA_964501175.1 uncultured Clostridium sp. | reverse complement strand
ATTCACGGGCAACGTCTGATTGGATTTCTTTTTACACAAAATTTTTCGCAGTGCCACCTTTCTCGACTCGGCAGAAACTATGTCCTTACGGGGCAGTACACGGATATCTATTTTCCATCTCACAACGTTCGCTATATCGCTATCGCAGACGGTGTTGACAGCAGTAAAGGCGAAAGTGAGATCGCGCCGTTTTTGAATATTCTCAATGAAATGCACGCAAGGCAAACTTCCAAAAAGGTCAAAGCGGCTATGCACACCAAATTTATGGGTGGCGCTCATTTCGGCGCTTATGCTCCCATCGGTTATCTCAAGGATCCCGAACAGAAAGGGCATTTGATTCCCGATGCCGAATACAAATGGATCGTCGAGAAGATATTCAGTCTCGCGGCACACGGAAGTGGAGGCGCACATATCCGTCGTATCTTGGAAAATGAAAAAGTCCCGACACCTGCTTGGATTAATTTCCAACGGTACGGAACCTTTGCTCATATTTTCATGGATAAACCCGAAAGCAAGCGGTATCAATGGACAACGGCACAAGTGAAAACACTTCTTTCGGATGAGGTATATCTTGGTCACAGCGTTCATAATCGGCAATCAAGTATTTCTTTCAAGAACAAGAAAAAAGTTCAAAAATCTAAGGAAGACTGGTTTAAGGTTGAAAATACGCATGAGCCAATCATTACGATGGAGCTGTGGGAGCAAGCGCAAGCACATATCCAAAGCAGAAAGCGTCCAAGCAAACAAGGCGAAACACAGATCTTTGCAGGACTTCTAAAATGCGCGGATTGCGGTTGGAATCTGCGGTATATGCATAATCTTCCGACCGAAACACGCAAAGAGCGGCGTATATACTCCTGCACACAGTATAGCGAGTATGGAAAAGATCGGTGTTCGATCCACTATATCAAATACGAAACGGTCTATGATATCGTTCTGTTTCGTTTGAAATATTGGATTACGCAAGCACAGGCGGACGAAAAGACGCTGCTTCAACGGCTACTCAAAAGCGGAGATAAGCAACGAATCGCTGAGATCAGCAAGGCAAAAAAGGATATGGCGAAAGCGGAAAAGCGTCTCAAAGAGCTTGATAATTTGTTTGCCAAACTCTATGAAGACCGCGCTTGCGGTAATATCTCCGAGCGCAACTATTTGATGCTCGCGACAAAATATCAAGACGAGCAGACAAAGCTTGAAACCGATGTTACTGCTTTTTCGGACAAACTCCGTGAAACGGTTCAGAGCAAGGATACCGCCGAACGATGGATTTCTTTACTCCGACAGTACACAGATCTTGCCGAGTTAACCGCGCCAATCCTTAATGAACTGATCGAAAAAATCGTGGTACACGAAGCCACGAAAGGCAAAGGCGGTGTTCGAGAACAAAAACTCGATATTTACTATCGCTTTGTCGGAAAAATTGACGATTGATTAAATATATCATCTGCGGATTTCCAAAATCCAAGGAATCCGCAGATTGTATCCTTAAATATGGGAATCCGCGCTTTCCCATTTGCTGACGGCTTGTCCGGAAATGCCAAGCGCATTTGCCAGCTCTTCCTGTGTCATATCTTTTTGTTTGCGAAGGAAAAGAATTTGTTTTGCGAGTTTATCTGTCATAAAAATGACCTCCTTAAAAAATCTTTTTCGTAGCTACGCCTATATTGTAGCATGAAAAAGACGGGAAAACAATAACGCATTATTTGGGATTTTTGGAAAGTTTTTCAACTGCAAGTTGGGAAAAACTCAATTTTTCCTTCCTTATTGGGATCCCAAAGGGATACGTCCCTTTGGCAGGTCAAGGGCGGCGCCATTGCAGGGGTTGGGGCAGCGCCCCAACAAACAAAAAAGAACCTCGGGGTGCCTGCGATAGAGCAGGTTCACCCGAAGGGTGGTTAAAATCGAAAATCAAACGGTATAACCCGATAAAGGGTTATGCCGTTTTTTCGTTATTCTGTTTTTCTTCCAAATTACGCAAATGCTCCTGAAACATCATTTCGCTTTCTTCGGGATCGGGAATATAGACGATACCGACACCACTGTAATAGATATCGATAGCTTGATGACGGTGATTATCTTTGCGATACGGAGCCTGAACAACGATTTTGGAAATAAATTCGTGGACGAGTTCGGGTGTGAGTTCCTTAATCTCCGTAATCTTTTTGACTTTGGAGATGAACTTTTCAAGCTCGTCTGTTTTCTGCTTCGTTTCGTCAAGCTCGATACGAAGTGTTTGTGCAAGCAATTTCTTTTCCGCTTGCTCGGCTTCGTATGTTTTTGACATCAGTTCAAAGCGTTCGTCCGAGAGCTTTCCCGATACGTTATCCTCGTAAATACGCAAAAAGAGATTATCCAGTTCCGAAATTCGCTTCTCAATCTTTTCAAGTTCACGACGCTTACGCGACAAATCCTTTCGCTGTTCATCAATGGATTTTTCCTGCATCTGCTTGGCAAATTTCTTTTCAAAGCATTGCACATACCAAAAGACGCGCTTCATACTTTCCAAGACCGCTTGTTCTACATACACCTCTCGAATGAAGTGTCCTGAGCAAGCGCCTTTGTTTTTTCGTGCAGTAGAGCAAGTAAACCAATTCTGATCGTGCGTGAACTTCTTTGCCGTGCAATAGTACATCTTCTCTCCGCAATCGTGGCAGAACAGAAGTCCCGAAAACATACTGATCTTGCCTTCGCGTGTTGGTCTGCGCTTGTTTTTTCGAAGTTTCTTAACAAGAGCAAAGGTTTCACGGTCGATGATCGCAGGGTGAGTATTCTCAAAGATTTTCCACTCCTCCTCCGGACGCATGATCTTTTCCTTGCTTTTGAAAGATTTCTTTGTCGTGCGAAAATTGACGGTATCTCCTACGTATTCTTGCTTTTCTAAAATATCTGCAACGCAAGTCTGAACCCATCTTCCACAAACAGAAGGCAGCTTGCAACACTTGATCCCTTGACTTGCCCAATGTTCACTTGGCGTAGGAATCTGTTCCTTTGTCAGTATGTTGGCGATCTTTGTCGGACCGTATGGTCTCCGTCGGGACATTCGTTAACGCATGCAAGAAAGGAATGGGAGCATCT
>CAZCRV010000230.1:0-3085 GCA_964501175.1 uncultured Clostridium sp. | reverse complement strand
AAAAGAACGGAAACAATTTTCTCACATAACATCCCAACAACCGCTTGTTTTTTACATTGAACTTATTCTCTCCGTTCTTTTTTTGTGCAAGTAGGCGCAAAAAAGAACCAAAAAACGCCATTAAAGAGATTTCGCGCCTGCGGGCGCGACTTGGGGCGCCGCCCCAAGTCCTCGCGACCTTTTTGAAAAAAAGGTCGATCAAAAACTTTCATCCTGTGGGGTGATCCGTTTGGGTCCGTTTGGGTGTGGGTGAAGGTTGATAAAATCTTCCGCGAATGCCTTGACATTTGTATTTGTCCCATGCTATAATAAATAGTTGATAATATGATTTCATCCCGAAAGGAATTTTTACATTATGCAATGGACATCTCTTAACGATCTGAGAGAGAAGTACCTGTCCTTCTTTGAATCCAAAGGACACCTCCGTCTTCCCTCTTATCCCCTCGTTCCCATTAACGACAAATCCCTGCTTCTGATCAACTCGGGCATGGCTCCCATGAAGAAATTCTTTACCGGTGAGGAGCAGCCTCCCCGCAACCGCGTCACCACCTGTCAGAAGTGCATTCGTACCCCTGACCTGGAGCGCGTTGGCCATACCGCACGTCACGGCACTTTCTTTGAAATGCTGGGCAACTTCTCGTTCGGCGACTACTTCAAGAACGAGGCCATTCCGTGGGCTTGGGAATTTCTGACCTCTCCCGAGTGGCTGGATATCCCCGTGGAAAAGCTCTGGCCCTCTGTTTACGAGCACGACGACGAGGCTTACGAGCTTTGGAACAAGGTGATCGGCGTTCCCGCTGAGCGCATTACCCGCCTTGGTAAGGCTGATAACTTCTGGGAGCACGGCTCCGGTCCTTGCGGCCCCTGCTCCGAGATCTACTTTGACCGCGGCATTGAGCACGGCTGCGGCGATCCCAATTGCCGTCCCGGCTGTGACTGCGACCGCTTCATGGAGATCTGGAACAACGTATTCTCCCAGTTCGACAACGACGGTCACGGCAACTACACCGAGCTCAAGTCTAAAAACATCGACACCGGTATGGGCCTGGAGCGTCTGGCTTGCGTTATGCAGGGCGCAGACAATATGTTCTTGGTTGACACCAACCGCAGAATCCTGGATACCGTTTGCACCATCGCAGGCAAGACCTATGGTGCGGATGCCAACGACGACATTTCCATCCGCGTTTGCACCGACCACATCAAGAGCGCCATGTTCATGATCTGCGACGGTGTTATCCCCTCCAACGAGGGTCGCGGCTACGTTTTGCGCCGTATCATTCGTCGCGCATGCCGTCACGGTAAGCTGCTGGGCATCAATCACGCTTTCCTTTCCGACCTTTGCATGGTTGCAATGGAGGAAAACTGCGGTGCTTACCCCGAGCTGACCACCAAGCACGATTACATTCTCAAGGTTCTCTCGATCGAGGAAAAGCGCTTTGACGCGACCATCGACGCAGGCCTTTCCATCCTCTCCGATCTGCTGCGCGGCGCAATCGCACAGAACGCCGACACCATTTCGGGCGAAGAGGTATTCAAGCTGTACGACACCTTCGGCTTCCCAATCGACCTGACTCGCGAGATCGTGGCTGAGTCCGGTCTCAAGATCGACGAGGACACCTTCAAGGCGCTCATGAACGATCAGAAGACCCGTGCACGCGCTGCACGCGGCAACATCAGCGGCTGGAGCGAGGCCTCCAAGTCCGCACTTGACAATATTGCAAAGACCGAGTTTACAGGCTACACCGAGTACAGAACTCAGGCAAAGGTCATCGCAATTCTTGCCGAGGACTCCCCTGTTGACAGCATTTCCGAGGGTGACTGCACCGTTATTCTGGACAAGACCCCCTTCTACGGTGAAGGCGGTGGCCAGGTTGGCGACGTCGGCACCATCTACAAGGATGGCGTGATGATCAGCGTCACCGATACCAAGAAGACCGACGGCATTTACCTGCACCTGTGCACAGTCAGCGAGGGTGTGCTCAACGTTGGCGACGTCGTGACTGCCGATATTGCAGACCTGCGCCGTGACGCCATCAAGCGTAACCACTCTGCATGCCACCTGTTGCAGGCAGCGCTGCGTTCCGTTCTTGGCACGCACGTCGAGCAGGCAGGCTCTTACGTGGACGAATCCCGTTGCCGCTTTGACTTCTCTCACTTCGCAGCTATGACCGAGGACGAGATCCGCAAGGTTGAGACGCTTGTGAACCTGCACATTCTGGCAGCCAACAGCATTGAAAGTGTTGAGACCGACATCGAATCCGCACGCGCTGCAGGCGCTATGGCTCTGTTTGGCGAGAAGTACGGCAAGGTCGTTCGTATGGTCAAGATGGGCGACTTCTCTACCGAGCTTTGCGGCGGTACGCACTGCGACAACACTGGTAAGATCGGTATGTTCAAGATCATTTCCGAGTCCTCCGTCGCTGCAGGCGTTCGCAGAATTGAAGCAACCACCGGCTACGGCGTACTCGAGCTGCTCGCTCAGAAGGATGCGATGATCAATCAGGTAGCCAAGGAGCTCAAGGTTCAGAATCCCGCTGACAGCGCAAAGAGAGTTGCACAGCTGCATGCCGAGCTGGCAGCAGCAAAGAAGGAGATCGAATCTCTGAACGCAAAGATCGCAGGCTCCAAGCTGGACAGCCTGCTTGGCAACGCCAAGGCAGTTGGCAGTGTCAAGCTGATTGCTGCACACATGAGCGGCATGCAAATCGACGCAGTTCGCGCGCTGGCAGACCAGATCAAAGCTGACCACGCTGACACGGTTGCAGTTCTTGCAGTCAATGCAGGAGGCAAGCTCAACTTTATCGCAGTTGCAGGCAAGGATGCCGTAGCGGCAGGCGCACACGCAGGCAAGCTGGTAGGTGCTGTGGCAGCAGTGACCGGCGGTAAGGGCGGCGGGCGTCCCGACAACGCAATGGCAGGCGGTAACGACGCCGGCAAGATTGCTGACGCACTTGCAGCAGCAGAATGCACACTCGCAAGCCAGTTGAAGTAAAAAATAACGATAGCCCCGCGGACTTTTGTCCGCGGGGCTTTTTTCACGTCTTGCACAACCGCCACCACACGGACACGCACAACTGGATGAAAG
>CAZCRV010000229.1:0-3121 GCA_964501175.1 uncultured Clostridium sp. | reverse complement strand
CTCTCCAGTCGCTCTGGTGACCGATCGGAATTGCCTCGTAGCCCTCGTCCTCGATCACGCGGCACATATTGATAACGGTCATGGGAATGTAGTTATAGGTGAGTTCTCCGTATCCCATCGCAGAATAGTTAGAGAAGAATGTTCCTTCCTCTATTCCTCTAAGAGAGCCGCGCATGACTCTGAAGGCCATAACTATCATACTTTTTGCCTCGGGCATAATAAAGCGCGAATCCATCTGAGCTGGACAGCCCTCGAAACGGTCAAGGGTGGTAATTCCGCAAAGGTCGGCGCCGCATTCATACGCTAGTTTTTTCACTTCTTGTGCATTCATAATTAGTCTCCTTTTGTGCTTATGTTTTTTTTACAATTTTAACACGATGGGGCTTGACATTCATTAACAAAGAGAGGAAAACCGAATGAAATCAATAAATTTTAACAAAGAATGGAAATTTATACTTGACAGAGACACTAACCTCTTCACCTCTTACGGCTTACGCAAGGGTAAAGAGGCCACGGGCGTTGCGAGTATAACCTACCACGAGGGCTTTATGCGAAACGTAGAGCTCCCGCACGATTGGGGAATAGAGCTTCCGCCCGATGCTCGTTGCAACAAGGGAAACGCTGCAAGAGCGATAACCCGATACGTGCCGTCGGAACGGTGCGAGGAATGCGATGCGGGCATCGAGGACTATCCCATCGGCTGGTACAGAAAGCATTTTACCGTATCAGAGGAGGATCTCGGAAAAAGAATATTCCTTGAATTTGAGGGTGTTTTCAGAGATTTCGACCTTTTCATCAACGGAATGTACATAGACAACCACAAAAGCGGCTACACCGGAGCTGTTATGGAGATCACCGACCATATAGAATATGGCGGCGATAACGTAATAGCTGTCAGAGTGGACGCATCTCAGCCTGAGGGCTGGTGGTATGAGGGTGCGGGTATTTACCGTGGAGTTAAGCTCCTTTTTGCCGACGAAATTTATATTCCCCGGCATACCACCTTCGTAAAGGCGGCTATAAACGGTGACGTTAACGTAGAAACAACCCTGATAAATAAGACCGTACGTGAGGAGAGCGTAAGCGTTCGATGCACAGTTACCGACAAAAACGATGTGTGCGTTGCCGAAAAAGCAGCCGAGATAACGCTTCCTTCGGATAAGAGGTGCGAGCTTAAGTTGTCGCTTTTCGTTGACTCTCCGCGGCTTTGGGACGTAGAGTCGCCCGAGCTTTATTACTTAACACTCTTCGTAAACCGCGGCGGCAAGGAGTCCCAAGCAGATAAGGTGCGCTTCGGTTTCAGAGAAATAACCTTTGACCCGGATCACGGAATGTATCTTAACGGAAAGCACTTAAAGCTTTACGGTGCTTGCATCCACCAGGATTTCGGCGGCTTCGGCGTGGCGCTTCCCGAGAGAATTGCCCGCTATAAGATTGAGCTGCTCAAGAGCATGGGCGCAAACAGTTATCGTTCGGCTCATCACCCTGCATCCGAGGACATACTGAACGCCTGCGACGAACTTGGCATCCTTGTGATGGATGAGACGCGCCTTTTCGGCTCTTCCGCCGAGGCACTAAGACAGCTTGAGGATATGGTGCTTCAGCACCGTAACCACCCGTCGATATTCCTCTGGTCGCTCGGAAACGAGGAGTACGTCGGGAATCTTCAATCCACCGAAATGGGACGGCGTATGTGCCTCACGGCCTACAAACGTCTTTTATCCTTGGATAACACGAGAGAAGTGACCTTCAGCGCAAACAACGGTGCAGTCCATGATGGAGTAAACAATTTATTCCGCGTTCGCGGATTTAATTACGCGAGAAATATGGATCGCCTTACTCACGATAAAGACGGAAAATATCTTCCCGGATATCACGCTGACCGTTATCACAGAGAGCATCCCGAAATAGTAATGCTCGGTGCTGAGGAGGGATCAAACTTCTCCTGCCGCGGTGTAGGCTTTGATGATTACGAAAAAGGTCAGCTGAGCTCAATTGCCGACAACACGGCTTTCGGTGGCTCGACTCCCGAGGGATGGATGAAATTCTACGACAAGCGCGATTATCTCGTAGGAGCTCTTATGTGGACGGGTATTGACTATTACGGAGAGCCCTCCCCCTTTACCGACAAAAATCTATCTTCAAGCTTCGGAGCTATCGATCTCGTCGGTATTCCCAAAAGTATTTATCATTATTTCCGTTCCTGCCTTACCGATGATACAGTTCTTGAGCTGACCCCTCATTGGGATTTTGAATTAGGCCAAAAGGTCAAAATCGCAGCATATACGAACTGCGAGCACATCACTCTGTATTTAAACGGACGAAAGATATGTGAAAAAACACTTGAACGCTACGACTCAGTTGTATGCGAGCTTGATTTTGAGCCGGGACGGTTGGAGGCAGTAGGCACTCGAGGCGGAGGTACTTACCGCACTCATCTTGATACACCCGAAGCAAAGTACAAGCTCTCTCTTTACTCGGATGCTCACGAAATCAAGGCCGACGATATTTCGATAATTGACGTGAAAATAACCGACAAAAACGGAATTACCGTCGCTTCGGCAAACGATCTCGTTTCGGTTTCTGTTGAGGGAGACGGAAAAATCGTCGGAATCGGAAACGGAGATCCTGCGTCCTTCGAGCCGGATAAATACCTTGACACGGTTGCAACGGAAGAAATAAACAATTTCAGAATCAGCCGTGATGGAGGAGAATGGGAAGATTACAAAATCCCCGAAAAGGACGATATGTCAGAGGTCGTTCCGGTGGCCTTCATCGACTCAAAATTCCGCAGTGCGACCTACGAGGCGAGACATCCCGACTACGAGGATGATCACCGTATTCGTTGGGAATATTCCGCAAAGGGTGAAGTCAGACAATCGTTCGTTTACGAGGCCGAGCTTGACGGAGATGATTTTTCCTTCGTTGAGTTTGACAGACTGCTCGGTAATTTTACGGTTTACCTTAACGGTGAGATTATAGGAGTGGCTGCAACATCAGGCAGACAGCTTGGCAGACAGCTCACACCTTACCGCTTCGCCTGCCGTCCGAGAAAGGGCGTAAATCTTTTGCGAATTGAATTAAGCGAGCTTAGATCAAGGCAAACCGGTATCTTCGGTGG
>CAZCRV010000228.1:0-3121 GCA_964501175.1 uncultured Clostridium sp. | reverse complement strand
CTTTTCATGAAAATCATCTGAGTCCGTTTGCAAAGACCCAAGAATAAAACTTCTCTTTGGGAGGCTTTGTGTATTCATAATCAAGGAGCGGAGGCGTGTTCTCAATCAAATCAATAGCCAGGCCCAACACCTCTTGGATGGATTTTCCTGCAACGTCGATTTCTTTTTCATTGACAAGGGGTGGACGCTGCATGTTCTTTTCATTCAGCTTCTCTTGCAGCTCGAAATCCACAAGTCCGTTATTGGGGCGATTTTGCATCTGCTTGCGAATCTGAGACAAGTCGCTGCAAATCAGCTTGATTGTAATAAAATCCGTTCCTTTGAAAACGATCGGAATATCAGCCGTTCTTAAATCGTCAATATCAGACGCAATGACGTTTTTATATCCCAACCTGTGAAAGCATTTCAACATCGCCACTTGATTTTCCCAGCAAGTCAACTCTTCAAGCTCACCTGTCATGGGCTCTGTACCGTCTCTTGATATGAACTCGGGCACCATGTGCTGCTCTACACACGTGGTTTTATAATGGTCAAGCAAGCCGTTTGCCAATGTCGTTTTGCCTATCCCACTGGTACCGGTAATAAAAATAAAGTCTTTCATCTTCAAAATCTAAATCTTATTTCTGCAACTCGGGCGTATCCGTAAACGTGATCACAGGCTCGGCATAGCCGTCCGACTCAAAGACCACGATCTCGTTGTCGCCTTCGCGCAAGAGGGGCGCGGGGAGGTACAGCGTTTTCTGCGGGCCTGCGGGATTATAGTAGCGTCCGATATTGAAGCCATTGACCGTGACAAAGCCCTTGTTAAAGCCGTCCAGGCGGACAAAGGTGTCCTTGGGTGCGCCGTCAAGGTGCAGATTGCCGCGTAAGAATACGGGCATTGCAAAGCCGTGCTCGGGCGCGTAGGTCAAGCCGGAAAGATCGTCCATGGTCATGGGGTACATCTCCCAGCCAAAGTGATAGCGCTGACCAAGGCGCACGCCGCCCAGGATTCCCTTCTTGTCAAGCAAATTGATGCCGTAATTGACTCTGCCCATGTTCTCAACAAGGATATCCACCACGACAGACTCACCGAAATCAAGCGAAATGGTGATCTCATCATTGCGACGGTCGCGCTCTTTGACGCCTGCAAACTTTCCGTTGACAAACACGATGGCGCGATCGTGCAGCTCGCCAAAGCAAAGCGGCAATGGCTCAACGGGGCCATGGATGACGGTGCGGTACAGAGTAAAGCCGAAGTCCTGTCCAAGCTGCTCCATGGTCTTGGGGAATGCGGCTTTGACGGGCGCAGACAGCTTGTCAAGATTTTCAAACAGCTCTGCCTGCTCGGTCAGCACAAGCTTGCCATACGCTGCCTTTTCGGAGTTTTTGACCTCAATTTCGGGCGCAGGGTTGCCTGTTCTGCGTGCGATCAAGTCCTTGACCGCCCAGTAAAGCGGGGTGGTATCCCCTGCCTCGCTCAAAAGCGCGCGATAATCGTAGCTGGTAACGGTGGGCTGATACTCACCCGGATGATTGGCGCCGTTCCAAAAAGCGAAATTGGTGCCACCGTGGAACATATAGAGGTTAAAGGATGCACCGAGATCAAAGAACTTTTCGATCTCACGCACGATGTCCCCGATGGGTCGCAGCTGCGTGCCCGACTCATACCAATGGTCAAACCAACCGTCCCAGAATTCGCCGCACATCAAGGGGCGATCCTTTTGAAATTCGTTGAGCGTTAAGATCTGCTCGGTATAGCTGCCGAAGTTGGCCACGGCCAGCACGTCGGGCAGCGTACCACCGCTAAGCATCCATTTTGCCGTGCCGTCCGAGGTGAACAAAAGGCAATCAATGCCGTTTTCACGGTAAATATCAGCGATCTTTTGCAAATAGACCTTATCGTCGCCATAGCTGCCATATTCGTTTTCCACCTGCACCATGATGACGTTGCCGCTGTTGGTGCAAAGATGCGGGCGGATGCGCGAGAGAAGCTCGCGGTAATAGGGCTTGACCTTTTCAAGGTACAGAGAATCGTCGCAGCGCAGCGCGATATCGGGATAGGAGAGCAGCCACGAGGGCAGGCCGCCGAAATCCCACTCGGCACAGATATAAGGGCCGGGGCGCAGGATTACGAAAAGTCCCAGCTTTTCGGCCGTTTCGATAAAGCGTTCAATATCAAGTAATCCGGAAAAGTCAAACTGCCCCTCTTTGCGCTCATGCAAATTCCAGCAGGTATAGGTCTCGACGGTATTCAACCCGCATGCCTTGAGCTTTTGGAGTCTGTCCTCCCATTGCTCGGGCATGGTGCGAAAATAATGCACGGCACCCGACATGATGGTCACGGGCTGACCGTCATAGAGAAATTGTGCATTTTCGTATGCAAAGGTGTGCTTCATGGCCGTCCTCAATCGTTGCTCGTGGGAATGTAAGGTGCAATGGCTGCTGCGGTTGCCACGATAGGCATGGACTGTACCCAGATCTTACCGGGGCCGGTCACGCGCGTGTTAAAAAAGCCCTCGCCGCCAAACAGCACGTTTTTCGCGCCCTTGACGCTCTCAAGATCCATGGTGCAGGTCTCGGTCATGGCAGCAAGATAGCCGGTGCCGAGAATAATGCTCTGCCCTGCGGCAAGCTCGTATTCCTTACAGTAGCCGTCGATCTCGACAAACACAAGGCCGTCGCCCGTGATCTTCTGCATGATAAAGCCCTCACCGCCAAAAAGTCCCTGGCCTATCTTTTTACGGAAATGAATGGAGAGATCCAAGCCCTTTTCCATGGCCAAAAATCCCTTTTTCTGCACGATGATGCCATTGCCGGGCGTAACGTGGAAAGGCAAAATGGAGCCTGGGAAGGACGATGCAAACGCGATCATACCGGGGCGACCCTCTGCGGTATATTCATTAAGAAACATGGATTCGCCAGAAAACAGTCTGCCCATGGCCTTACCCAAGCCGCCTGCGTTGGTCTCCATTCTCATGTTGGGGCTCATCCAGCTCATAGCTCCTCTCTCGGTGCAAAGTGTCTGTCCTGCCTCGGGATAGCAGATCACAACGGGAAGAGAATCTCCATTAATTTCATATTTGATCATATGTATAAACTGCCTTTCTGCGAAAGGCATCGACGGGGTTATGAAACCGTA
>CAZCRV010000227.1:0-3126 GCA_964501175.1 uncultured Clostridium sp. | reverse complement strand
GGCGACACGGTCATGCTGGTGCTCAAGCGTCACTACCAGTTCTGGTTCTGCATGCTGGCACTGCACAAGATCGGCGCCGTGGCAATTCCCGCCACCAATCAGTTAGTCGAGCACGATTTCTCTTACAGATACAAGGCAGCGGGCGTCAAGGCCATCGTGTGCACTGCGGACGGTGCGGTTTCGGGCGAGGCCGAAAAGGCGGCTGCGGAATATCCGGATATGTGCAAGATCTTAGTCGGCGGCAAGAAGCCCGGCTGGCACGACTTCAACGTGGAAATGGAGCGCTTCAGCACGCACTATTTCCGTAACGAAAGCTCCCCCTGCGGCGACGATCCCATGCTCATGCTGTTCACCTCGGGCACGACCGGTTACCCCCGTATCGCAACCCATTCCTACAAGTACGCGCTGGGTCACTACCCCACCGCAAAGCATTGGCATAATGTGCAGCCGGACGGCCTGCACTTCACCATCTCGGATACCGGCTGGGGCAAGGCGCTCTGGGGCAAACTGTACGGCCAATGGCTGTGCGAGGCGGCAACCTTTACCTACGACTTTGACAGATTCCGCTCCGAGGATATTCTGCCCATGTTTGCCAAGTACGGCATCACCACCTTCTGTGCACCTCCCACCATGTACCGCTTCTTTATCAAGGAGGATCTGTCCAAATACGACCTGTCCTCGATCAAGTACGCCACCACGGCGGGCGAAGCGCTCAACCCCGAGGTCTCGATCCAGTTCAAGAAGGCAACTGGACTGACCATCATGGAGGGTTTCGGTCAGACCGAAACCACGCTGTCCATTGCCAACTTCGTGGGCACAACGCCCAAGATCGGCTCCATGGGCAGACCCAGTCCCCTTTACGACGTGGTGCTGCTGGATCCCGACGGCAATCCCTGCCCGACGGGTGACACGGGCGAGATCTGCATCCGCGTGGGAGAAAACGTTCCCTGCGGCCTCTTTATCGGCTATTACAAGGACGAGGACAGAACCCGCGACGTATGGCACGACGGCTATTACCACACGGGTGACCAGGCAACCATGGACGAGGACGGCTACCTTTGGTTCGTTGGCCGTATCGACGACGTCATCAAGTCGTCCGGCTACCGCATAGGGCCCTTCGAGATCGAGTCGGTCATCATGGAGCTGCCTTACGTGCTGGAATGCGGCGTCAGCGCTGAGCCCGACGAGATCCGCGGCCAGGTGGTCAAGGCAAGCATCGTGCTGACCAAGGGCACCGAGCCCACCGACGCGCTCAAAAAAGAGATCCAGGATTATGTCAAGTCGCACACAGCACCCTACAAGTACCCTCGTATCGTGGTCTTCAAGGACGAGTTGCCCAAAACCATCAGCGGTAAAATTATCCGAAACAAGCTTTGATTTTTATGGGTATTTTTTGCAACTTTACCAAACGAAACTTGCAAAAAAACCTTGACACGCGCAGGCATCTATGATATAATAATAGGTAATTTCTTGAAAGGCAACGACGAAAAATTTGCTTGCAAAATCATTCCCCAGAGAGTCGGCGGCGGTGCGAGCCGACGGATGATGCGGGCAATCTGATTTCCGAGCCGAGGGAAGAAAGCGGTTGTCTCCCTGCCGGGCGACAACGCAAGTAGACCCCTCCGTGCACGCCGCGTTAAGGCGGGGATGCATGCACCCCCCTGTGCAGCTTCCGTAAGTGGCGCTGTATGCGCAATTTGAGTGGTACCGCGGACATATTTTTGCCCGTCTCAAGTCGACTTGAGACGGGCATACTTTTTCCCCGACACCCAACCAAAATACAAGGAGATTTTAAGAGACATGAGCACTCTGACAGGACTTGAACAAAAAATCATAGAGATGGCCGCGCGTATCCGCGAGCTGCGCGAGATTGAAAATCTCAGCGTGGAATACATGGCCAACGCCACCGGTGTTGACACCCGGGAATACCTCGATTGTGAAGCGGGCAAGCGTGACCTCAACTTCGCTTTTATCTACCGCTGCGCACAGGCGCTGCGCGTGGACGTGACCGAGATCATCGAAGGCTCTGCCCCCAAGCTGCAGACCTATACGCTGACGCGCCGCGGTGCTGGTCAGAAGATCGAGCAGGCACACGGCATGAACTACTACAATATGGCCTACACCTTCAAAAGCCGTATTGCAGAGCCCCTGTTCGTGCGTGCCACCTACAGCCAAGAGGCCGAGAACGCGCCCATCGCAGTCACCAGCCACCAGGGTCAGGAGTGCGACATCGTCATTGACGGACGCCTCAAGGTCCAGGTCGGCGATCACGTGGAGCTTCTGAGCGCGGGTGATACCATTTATTACGACTCATCCATCCCGCACGGCATGGTAGCCGTGGGCGGTAAGGACTGCACCTTCTACGCCATCGTGCTTGACCCGGATGCGGCCGAGCAGATCAAGGCGGTCGAGACCGGCTCCGCTTCCACGCTGCCGGTGCGCGACGATCAGAAGCGCGTTTACCACAAATTCGTGGATACGGTGGAGGACGACAAGGGTATCCTCAAATCCATTTCCTTCAAGAACACCGACCGCTTCAACTTTGCATACGATATCATCGACACGCTGGGACGCGAAAAGCCGGACAAGCTGGCAATGCTGCATGTCGCGGGCGACATGACCGAACGCCGCTTCAGCTTTAGTGACATCAAGCGCGCTTCTTCCCAGTGCGCAAACTACTTCAAGTCGCTTGGCATCAAGCGTGGCGACCGCGTCATGCTGATCTGCAAGCGCCACTACCAATTCTGGTTCTCCATGCTGGCCCTGCACAAGATCGGCGCCGTGGCCATCCCCGCCTCCAACCAGCTGCAGGAGCACGACCTTTCTTACCGCTTTGGTGCCGCAGGCGTTACCGCCATCATCTGTACGGCGGACGGTGACGTGGCGCATCAGGTTGAGCTTGCAGAGACTGTCAGCCCCTCCTTGAACGTCAAGATCCTGGTTGGCGGCAAGCGCGACGGCTGGCGTGACTTTGACAGCGAATACTCCCTGTTCAGCGGCAAGTGGGAAAGAGACGAAAACTCTCCCGGCGGTGACGATCTGATGCTCATGTTCTTCACCTCGGGCACCACGGGATATCCCAAGATCGCAGCGCACAGCTACAAGTACGCGCTGGGTCACTTCCAT
>CAZCRV010000226.1:0-3166 GCA_964501175.1 uncultured Clostridium sp. | reverse complement strand
AAGAGGACTTCTACAAGAGACTTGACCGCATCATGGACATCTCCGCAAGATCGCTCAAGATCAAGAGAACCGTTATCACCAAGCTGCTGGACGAGGGCCTGTATCCTTACACCAAGAGATACCTCGGCACCTTCAATAACCACTTTTCCACCATTGGTCTTGTCGGCATGAACGAGGCAGGCCTGAACGCTCGCTGGATCGGTAAGGACATGACTCATAAGGAAACCCAGGAATTCTCCAAGCAGGTTCTGGATCATATGAGAGAGCGTCTGTCCGACTACCAGGAGGAATACGGCGACCTGTATAACCTCGAGGCAACTCCCGCAGAGTCCACCTCTTACCGTCTTGCTAAGCATGACGTGGAACGTTATCCCGACATCAAGACCGCAACCGAGAAGGGCGAAACTCCTTACTACACCAACTCTTCTCACCTGCCCGTAGACTACACCACCGACATTTTCGATGCTCTGGATATCCAGGACGATCTGCAGACCCGCTACACCTCGGGTACCGTATTCCATGCATTCCTTGGCGAGAAGCTGCCCTCCTGGAAGGCTGCTGCTACGCTGGTTAAGAAGATCGCAGAGAACTACAAGCTGCCTTACTACACCATGTCTCCCACCTACTCTGTCTGCCGCACCCACGGTTACATCGCTGGCGAGCAGTATACCTGCCCCGAGTGCGGTGCCGATACCGAGGTTTACAGCCGTATTACCGGTTACTACCGTCCTGTTAAGAACTGGAACGACGGTAAGGCTGCTGAGTTCAAGAAGCGTACCGAGTACGATATCAAGAAGAGCATGGATGACTTTACCGGCCGATTGGTTAAGGAAGAGGCTCCTGCAGAGCAAGCATGCACCTGCGAGAGCGAGGGCGGTAAGCTGATTCTGTTTGCTACCAAGACTTGCCCCAACTGCAAGATGGCTTGCATGTTCCTTGATAAGGCAGGACTTTCCTACGAAAAGCTGTACGCAGAGGAGAATGCAGACCTTGCAAAGACCTATGGCATCAAGCAGGCTCCCACGCTGGTAGTCGTTCGCGAGGACGGCAGCTTTGAGACGGTTGCAAACATTTCCAATATCCGTAAGTTTATTGAGGAAAGCGTAAAGGCTTAATTTTATAGTACGTAAGGATTACGAACATGTATGATATTGTTGTAATCGGCGCAGGGCCCGCGGGAATGACTGCGGCCCTGTATGCCGCAAGGGCAGATCGTGACGTGCTGCTGCTGGAAAAGGAAAGCTTTGGCGGGCAGGTCGTGTTCTCTCCCAAGATAGAGAATTACCCCGGATACATGCAGATGAGCGGCAACGAGTTTGCTGATAAGCTGATCGAGCAGGTGCTGGAGCAGGGTGTGACCGTTGAGCTGGACGAGGCTGTCGAGATTCGTGACGGCAAGGTAAAAACGGTGGTCTGCGCATCGGGCACGGAATACGAGTGCGGCGCGGTGATTATCGCAACAGGCTCTCGCCACCGCATGCTGGGGCTTGAGGATGAGGAAAGATATATCGGCAACGGCATTTCGTTCTGCGCAGTTTGCGACGGCGCGTTTTACGCGAATCAGACCGTGGCCGTGATCGGCGGCGGAAATTCCGCGCTGCAGGAGGCCGTGCTGCTTTCGGATATTTGCAAGAAGGTCACTATCGTGCAGAATCTGGATTTTCTGACGGGTGAAGGAAAGCTGGTTTCGCTGCTTGCAAAGAGAGAGAACGTTGACTATATCTACGGTGCGACGGTGGAAAAGTTTCTTGGTGACGACGAGCTGACAGGCTTGATTTTAGATCAGAAGGGAACCAAGATCAGACTTGACGTGGACGGCGTGTTTGTGGCGATCGGCCAGGTGCCGGTCAACGACGCGTTTGCTCCCGTGGCAGATATTGACACAAGAGGCTATATTATGTCGGGCGAGGACTGCCTGACAAAGACCCCGGGCGTATTTGTAGCAGGCGACTGCCGCACCAAGAATATCAGACAGATCACCACCGCCTGCGGCGACGGCGCAACAGCAGCTATGACCGCGTGCAGATATCTGAATGATCAATAAAAGACAAAAGGACTGACGAGCGTCAGTCCTTTTTTCAATAGCAACCTCCACAGGATGAAAGTTTTGATCAAACTTTTACAAAAGTTTGCGGACTCCAAGGGCAGAGCCCTTGGTCGCGCCCGCAGGCGCGAAATACTCTAAACGCTGTTTTTGGTTCTTTTTGCAGCTCCTTGCTCAAAAAGAACGGAAACGGTCTCCTCACATAATATCCCAACACACCCCCACAAACCAAAAAGGACCGATGATCTCTCATCAGTCCTCTTTGTTTTTCGGCACTCTGCCGGTCAAAAGGCTATCTATACTTGTACCCAGTATGTCGGCAAGCTCGTCCAGCCATACCGGGTTCGGGAAAGCCAAGCCGCGCTCCCATTTGGAGACGGCCTGGGGGGAGACCCCCATTCTCTGTGCAAGCATTTCCTGTGTCAGCCCTTTTTCCCGACGCAGCGCAGCAATGCGCGCGCCGAGCTGTTCCAGCACTATCATTGATGATCCATCTCCTCTGCGTAAGCCGCAGGGGAGCCAAGCCGAACAGCCCGAGAACGATTCATTTTTGTATCTTGTGCCAAAGCTCTCCTCGCAAGATTGGTATCTTGCTTCGGATCGTTTTGCCCCAATCTATCGAAAATGCATTCGCCCTCGGGTGCAAGCAATTTTGACGTAGCAGATTTGATCGAATCCTACGCTCTTCCTTTGGAAGAACAATCTGCTCGTCAAAATCAATTTGGCTTGGATCCCGTGCGGCTTCAAAAATGCCCCTTGGGGCAAACCCTGCACGGATCTGCCCCTCGGGGGATGGATGTGTCATGATCCTTTGCAAAAAAGAAGAGTGGGCAACTTTTTTGTCAAGGGATTATTCGCGCCAACCCGTAAGGCGCGAGTCACAGCATCCGGTTTTGATCGAGTTTGTCATAACTCCGCCTCCTTTCTTTTTCTCCGCGGTTTCCCGCGGCGTGAATTTCACGCTTTCGCGTGATGTTATGATTATAGCACCTATGGGGAATTTTGTCAATCAACCCGTGGTTTATGCGATAAATTTGGTTGGGATATTATGTGAGGAAATTCTCTCCGTTCTTTTTTTGAGCAAGTAGCCGCAAAAAAAATGAACCAGTAATTCGCTATGCG
>CAZCRV010000225.1:0-3171 GCA_964501175.1 uncultured Clostridium sp. | reverse complement strand
AGGCGACCAAAGGTCGCAGCAATGTAACTTGGTTCCGTCCACCTGTTACGCGCGCAGACACAGCACATTACTTTTCAAACAGATCATGGCACCGGGCTTGCCGATTTACAATGCTTGATAGAATTTCACAAATTTGAGCAATTTGTTCATGAATTTGTTTTTTCACTTTTTTGCTCTCTGCTGTTGACATTTTATCGCAAATCGGGTACAATAATTATATATGCTGTTTTTTGCCCTGTCATGTGCAGAGAAAAACGGCGGAATTTGGAGGATGTGACTTTGATCCTGAGCATGACCGCCTTTGGGCGCGACAAGCAGACCGTTGCGGGCAAGGATATTACCGTGGAGATCCGCTCGGTCAACAACAGATTTTTTGATTGCTCGGTACGGATGCCTCGCGCCTTTTCGTACTTAGAAGAAAAGATCAAGCCCTACCTGCAAAGCCGCGGTATTTCGCGCGGCAAAGTGGACGTCAATATTTCAATCGACGTGCTGGACACCGAGGGCGTTTCAATCGTGCTGGACGAGGGCTATACCAAGGGTTATCTTGATGCGCTTTACGCGCTGCGCGACACGTTCAACCTTACCGACGACATCAGCGTGATGAGTGTGGCGCGCAACCAGGAGATCTTCAAGGTAAAAAAGCCCGAGGAGGACACCGAGCGCGACTGGCAGGCGCTTCTTGCCGTGCTTTCCGTAGCCACCGACCGTTTTCTTGATGCAAGACGCTCCGAGGGCGCACGCATTGAAGCCGATTTGCGCGGCAAGATGCAGAATATTATGACCCGCGTGGACACCATTGAGCAGCTTTCGGGCGACGACATCGTGACCTACCGCAACCGCCTTGAGGAAAAGATCCACGCGGTGCTTGCAGACGCCGTGGTCACGGTGGATGAAAACCGCATTCTGACAGAGTGCGCCATCTATGCCGACAAGGTTGCCATTGACGAGGAGCTGGTGCGCCTGCGCTCGCACTTCGTAGCCTTTGAGCAGTACTTAGAGGGCGACCAGCCGGTTGGCCGCAGCATTGATTTTCTGTTGCAGGAGATCAACCGCGAGATCAACACCACGGGCTCCAAGTGCTCCAACGCCGCCATTGCAAAGCTGGTGGTTGAGGTCAAGACAGAGCTTGAAAAGATCCGCGAGCAGATCCAGAACATTGAGTGATTATTAAGGAGTTAAAATATGAATTTCATCAACGTAGGCTATGGAAATATGGTGGCTGTGGAGCGCATTGTGACGCTGGCTGCCCCCGACTCCGCTCCCATCAAGCGTCTGATCCAGGACGCAAAGGATGCAGGCCGCGTCATTGACGTTACCTGCGGCAGAAAAACCCGCGCGGTCATCATTACCGATTCCGAGCACGTCATCCTCTCGGCGCTGCAGGCAGAGACCATTGCAAACCGCCTGACCACCGACCAGAATTACGATGAATCCGAAGAGGAAGAATAAGTCAATCATTACGTAACCCCCCGTAGGGGCGAATTATTTCGGCAAAGCCGAAATAATTCGCCCGCGGGCTAAACCGATTAAAAAATTTCAAAAATATATCGATTTTCTGAAAGGAATTAACTATGCTTTACCCTACCATCAACGAACTGACCAAGAACGAATTCAACCGCTACGAGCTGGCTATCGCAACCGCAAAGTGCGCGCGCATCATCACCGGCGAATACGTCAAGCAGCGCGAGCAGGCTGAGGCTTCCATGACCGGCAACAAGGAGACCGACAAGCCCCTGAACACGCTGATCGACAAGGAAGTGCGCGACGAGAAGGCTGTCAAGATCGCAATCGGTCGCATTCACAAGGGTGAATACAAGATCGTAAGAGAGACTCCCGAGCAGGAGCTCAACTGACTCACCCACACAAAGGAGTGAATTTCGTGAACCGTTGCGAAGGCGCAAACGAATACGCAGGGGTATATATTTTAGATAACCCCTATTGTATCGATGCCTCCTACGACTACTATATCCCCCAAGACATGCGCGCCGCGGTATCCCCGGGCGTGTTTGTCACTGTGCCGTTCGGACACGGAAACCGCAAGCAGATCGGCGTGGTTGCCGCGGTGCGCAGCACCGCCTCGGCAAAGCGCATCAAAAGCATTGCGGGACTGTGCGCCGAACGGATTTGCTTATCACAGGAAATGCTGGCCCTTTGCCTTTGGCTGCACGAGCAAACGCTTTGCACCGTGGGCGAGGCCATCCGCTGCGTGCTGCCCTCGGCCTCCATGTCCCATATGGTGGACTATTACAGTCCCGTCCCCGGGTTTGACCCGCAAAGCTTTGATCGGCACGTGGAATCCTCTCACCTGTTGGTTTACAACTACATAGTCGCCCGTGAGCGCGTCAGCATGCACGCGCTGCGCGCACGCTTTGGTGCGGGCGTGGGCGAGATCGTATCCTTCCTTACCGACAAAGGCTTTATCCAAAAGCATGCCGAGGAAAAGCAGGGCTCGGACGGCGTTTTCACCACGCTTTACGCGTTGAATATTGACAAGGACGAGGCTGCGCGCATTCTTGCGGGCGACAAGACCGCATCCGTGCGACTGACCTCGCAAAAGCAAAAATGCTTGCTTGCCCGCGCGCTGGAGCTGGAACGCCCTGCCGACAAGGACGAGATCTGCCACGGCACCGAGGCAGGGGCTGCGCAGCTCAAGGCCTTAGTGGAAAAGGGCTTGCTTGCAACCGAGAAAAAGCAGGTTTACCGCAATCCTTACGCCATCCCCGACGACTTTACTCCCATGCCCGACCCCGTGCTCAACGACGAGCAGACCGTGGCCGTGGATGCACTTTGCAAGATGGCGGACAGCGGCGAGGCGCGTGCAGCACTTTTGTTCGGCGTGACCGGCAGCGGCAAGACCTACGTCATGGCAAAGCTGCTTGACAAGATCTTAGCCGACGGCAAGGGCGCGATCTTAATGCTGCCCGAAATTTCGCTGACCCCGCAATCGGTGGCGCTTTTCTGTGCAAGATATGGCAACACGGTGGCCGTCATACACTCAGGGCTTTCGGCAGGTGAGCGGCAGGACGCATACGCCCGCATCAGCGCGGGAGAGGCGCGACTTGTCATCGGTACGCGCTCGGCCGTGTTTGCTCCCGTGCCAAACCTGGGTCTTGTCATCATGGACGAGGAGCAGGAGCACACCTACAAATCCGACCAGGACCCCAAATA
>CAZCRV010000224.1:0-3179 GCA_964501175.1 uncultured Clostridium sp. | reverse complement strand
TCCAGCCCATGCCCTACTGGCAGCAGAACAGCGAGCCGGGGCGCGAGGGCGTTTTGGAAAATCTGCACATCCAGGGCTATTACCGCTTTTGGGATACGCTGCTGGAGCGCAATCCCGGGCTTTGGATCGACTCCTGCGCTTCGGGTGGCAGACGAAACGACCCCGAGACCATGCGCCGCGCAGTTCCCTTGCACTACACCGACGTGGGATATGGCGACCACTACATGAAGCAGGCGCAGCACAGACAAATGTTTGAGTGGATTCCCTATTTCCGCGCGCACAACTTCAACTGGTGCGGCGACGACGGTATTTACAACGGTCAGCCCCACCGCATTGACGGCTTTGCATATCAGAACGCCATGGCGCCTGCCATGACCGACATGACCGAATATTACCACGACGAGGCGCAGTTCGCACAGGGGCGCGTCTACCACGCCATCTGGCGCAGGGCGGCCGAGATCATGCTGCGCGCCGACTACTACCCTCTGACCGAATGCCGCAAGGACATTCACGATTGGTACGCGCTGCAGTTCGACCGGGACGGCGCGGGCTTTGTGCAAATCATCCGCAACGTAGCGGTGGAAAGTGACACCTTTACCGCGCACCCGTTCATATTTGACGAGAGCAAGACCTATACCTTTACCGAGGCGGTCAGCGGCGAGGTGCGCACGCACACGGGCGCTGAGCTTAAGCAAAACGGCATGACCTTTACCATGCCGAGAAAAACCGCGCAGATGTGGTTCTATACGGCGGAATAAGAAAAAAGCAGAAGTCTTTGATTAGACTTCTGCTTTACTTAATTTCACTTCCAAATCACCGAGAGCATGGTGCCGCGCTTGCCGTTTGTGTGCTTGGCGGCATAGCGGTGCGAGAAAAAGTCCTCGGGGTTGCAGCAGGTGCAGATGTCTGCTGTGTCGATCTGCGCGCCGGGCACGCCCGCGTCATGCAGCAAAAGGCTGTTGACCTTGACAAGGTCACCGAAATACTTACCATTCTCTGCTTCTTTGAAGCATTCTTGCACGATCTCCGCGCCCAGGTTGCGCTCAAATTCATCCACGCAATCCATCTCCACCTCAAAGCAGCAAGTGCCGATGCAAGGACCGATGGCCGCATAGACGGAAGTATCCTTGCCGCAAAGCTCGCGCAAGGCCCTGACCGCATTCGGCACGATTCCGCCCGCAGTTCCCTTCCAACCCGCATGTACCGCAGAGACGGCAAGCACGCGGTTCTGCGCGTCTCTTGCCTCGAGCAGCACCGGCACGCAATCCGCGCTCTTAACGCCAAGCGTCACGCCCGACTGCTCCGTTACGTATCCGTCTCCCGTGCCTTCCGCAGGGCGAAAATACCCCCTGCCCGTATCGGCCACGGTCACGTGAAGCACGTCCGTGCCATGCACCTGCGGCAGCGAGATCACGCTATGTGGCACAAAGCCTGCGGCAGACGCAAACAGCTGCAGATTTTCCAGCACAGTCGCATCGTCATCGCCTCGCCCATGCGCCAGATTGAGTCCGGCCGTCTCGGGGCTTGCGCTGACGCCGCCTATGCGCGTGGAAAACGCATTTTTACTCTGAAGCAGAGTCGAATAATAATATCCGACCCCGCCAATCTCTCTGTAAACAAACATCAGTCAATATCCTCTTTGACAACCTCGGGCGGCTGCTCCAGCACATGGGGATGCTCCAGCAGATTACGGATGGTCTTGAATGCGGATGCATAAATGTAGCCGTCACAAATGCGCTCGTCGGTGACAACCTTCAGGTCAATCATGCGCTTTTTCTGCACGTTGCCGTCCTCGTCTAGGCAAAGCTCCATTCTCTTGTTGCCGTAAGACACGAAGATAGGCAGGTTGCCGAAGTTATACAGATGGTGATAAATCGGACGAATGCCCAAAGACCCCATGCTGGTGACAAACAGCGAGCCGTGGAAGGGGCTGACGCCGATCAGTGCCATAGACAACAGTCGGTTATTATCCAGGAAGGTCAGTAAGCTGACCACGGGCAGCAGAATAAAGCGCGGCAGACTCGACAGCACGCGCGCAGCCTTGTCAAAGCCGCTCTCACCGTCCTCCTTTTGCTCGCTTTCATCCTTGACCGCCTGCACGGCAGCATTGAATTTTTCATACACCTGATCAATGGTGTCGGTCGGCTCGAAATACACCTTGATGCAGGTGTCGGGCGAATCGGCAGACATGGTGGTTTTGATGGTCATGTTGACCACGATATTGTTTCTTGCATAAATGCGGTTACCGCTGACAAAGCGGTTGACCTCGGGACGCTTTGCAACCGTGCGCACGTAAGCAGCCAAAAACACGTGCAGAAAAGAAAAATGCACCATGCCCTGCTTGATCTTGGAGCGGATGTACGGATCGGTCTCGGTCATATCGATGCTGTCCGCAAACTGATTGCAGGCATCGTTTCTGGTGCGCATGATATACGGCATAAACTTATTCATGGGGTACAGCGTGCGTACCAGTCTGCCATCCTTGCGGTCACCGAAACGGCGCTTTCTATTTTGGGTCGTTGCTTGAACTGCTTGCTTTTCCAGGGTTGCGTTTTCCATGAAGAGCGTCTCCTTAAACGTGTTTTCTCCATTATAGCGAATAATGCCGAACAAATCAAGTGGCAAAACGCACAAAACCTTTGACAAACATAGGTTTTTGTGATAAAATATCTACTGAGGTGATGAAAATGAAACACGTTGACATATATACTGACGGCGCATGCCGCGGAAACCCCGGTCGCGGAGGCTGGGGCGCAGTTTTGGTTTACAGGGGCGTTGAAAAGGAGCTTTCTGGCGGTGAGCCCATGACCACCAACAATCGCATGGAACTCTCGGCGGTGATTGCTGCGCTTTCCGCTCTGCGTGAGCCCTGCGAAATTACGCTGACAAGCGACTCCAAGTACGTGGTGGACGCCGTGACCAAGGGCTGGGCGAAATCCTGGCAATCGCGCGGCTGGGTCAAGCCGGACAAGTCTCCCGCGCTCAATCCCGATCTTTGGGAAAAACTGCTTAGGCTGTTAGACTACCACGACGTGACCTTCGTTTGGGTCAAGGGGCACGCGGGACATCCTTACAACGAGCGATGCGACAAGCTGGCAACTGATTTTGCCGACTCGTTTGCTTGATGGTTCTTTTCCTAAAACCGTGGAAAAGCAATTTAAATTGTGATATAATAGATT
>CAZCRV010000223.1:0-3244 GCA_964501175.1 uncultured Clostridium sp. | reverse complement strand
TGATGTAGCCAAGACCTGATATCTTGTCGATATCATCTCTACGATACCTTGTTACGGAATACACTACTTTTTTCATTTTGGATTACCTCCTTATTTTTGAACATCGTAAGATGTTTATTTTGGCCTTTCGGCAGGGGCAGTGAAGCATAGGTCGGAAGGGAATTATGTTCATTCCGAGTGAAGTGTGCAGATGTCAACGAGAGGTATTGACGATTTTCAGTACACGAAAAAATATTGCTTGCGAAAAAAGAAAAAAGCCAAGTATCGCTACTTGACTTCTTCTGTATCCATTTTTTATTTTCAGCAATAATTTTTCACGTTTACATCTGCGAGACCTATGCTACACTAAGCCACAACGAAAGGCTAAAAAATCAGGTTGATTTACCCTTATAAGCAGAAAAAAGCCGAGCTTGTCACTCGGCTTGATTGAACGTGATTTTAATTCCAAAGTATTCGTGATGAAAAAATAAAACGAACTTTGATTGCTCAAAGTTCGTTTTATTTAATATTGGCGGAGAGACAGGGATTTGAACCCTGGTACCCGGTTGAGGGTAACACGATTTCCAGTCGTGCGCCTTCGACCACTCGGCCATCTCTCCGTATTCTGTTGACGACCTGTATATCATATCACAGAAATTTGCGTTTGTCAAGCACAATTTTTAAAAAAATTCAACTTTTTTACGACTTTTTTATTTTTTATTTTGTGACAAAAGGGTGGACATTTCCGTGACGGGCGTTGCCCGTCACGGTGATATGTCAGCGTACCTTACGCGTTCTCTGCGATAAACTTCTCAGCGTCCTCTGCCTTGAGTCTCTTGATGCCCTCGGTGGGGTAAAGGGACTGCTCACCGCCGTTGGTGTACACAAAGTAGTGACCTGCGGGGGTCTTGAACAGAATCTCCTCGTAGCCTGCGGGGTCACCGTAGTAGCCGTAGGTCTTCTTGACGATCAGAGTAGCGGTTTCGGTGTCGTAAATAACTCTGCCGATCTTCTTCTGCATAATCCGTTCTCCTTCCATAAATTTTCTTTTCTTTTGTTTCCTGCAATATCATATCACATTAAGAACAAAAAATCAAGAGGAAAATCGTGAGAAATGCAAAAAAAGTTGTGAAAGTTTCACGAAATCGCCGCGCGTGCTTTGTGAAAAGCGTCAGATATCGGCGTCTTTGATATACTGACTGCCTTTTTCCGCGATAAAGACCTTACGTGCGGCCAGATTGTCGCCAAGCAGCGTGTCGAACATGATATTGGTCGCCTCTGCATCGGTGGGCGTGACCGCGATCAGACGACGCGTGGCGGGATTCATGGTGGTCTGCCACATCATGTCGGGGTCGTTTTCGCCAAGACCTTTCGATCTTTGCAGCGTATATTTCTTGCTGCCGATCTTTTTAAGGATCTCCGCCTTTTCAAATTCGTCGTAAGCAAAGTAGGTCTTGTCTTTGGTCTGAATTTCAAACAGGGGAGACTCCGCAATGAATACCTTGCCTTCCTGCAGAAGTGTTGGCAGCAGGCGATAGAACAGCGTGAGCAGCAGAGTTCTGATCTGGAAGCCGTCCTCGTCCGCATCGGTACAGATGATGATCTTGGACCACTTGAGCGCGTCGAGGTCGAATGCGGTCAGGTCTCCCTTCACTTTTTTGCCTTGAATTTCGACGCCGCAGCCGATGACCTTGAGAAGGTCTGTGATGATCTCGCTCTTGAAGATACGCTCGTAGTCGGCCTTAAGGCAGTTGAGCGTCTTACCGCGCACGGGGATGATGGCCTGGTATTCGGCGCATCTTGCCAGCTTACAGGAGGTCAGCGCTGAGTCGCCCTCCACGATGTAGAGCTCGCGGATATTGACGTCCTTGGTACGGCAGTTGACGAACTTTTCCACGCGGTTGGCAATGTCAATCGTGCCTGTCAGCTTTTTCTTGATATTGAGTCTTGTCGCGTCGGCAGATTCACGGCTGCGCTTGTTGACAAGCACCTGCGCGGCAAATCTCTCGGCTTCAAGCGGATTTTCGGTGAAGTAAATGTCCAGATTCTGACGCAAAAAGTCGTTCATGGCGGTTTGGATAAACTCGTTGTTGATCGCCTTTTTGGTCTGGTTTTCATAGGACGTGCTGGTGGATTGGGAGTTGATAACAAGCACCAAGCAGTCTGCGATATCCGAGAACTGAATCTTGGATTCGTTTTTGTTGTACTTGTTGTTGTTTTTCAGGTACTTGTCAAGTGCAAAGACAAAGGCCGATTTGGTTGCCTTGTCGGGCGAGCCGCCGTGCTCTAAGAAGCTGGAGTTATGGTAATACTCAATCGCGTTGACCGTATTACACACGCAGAAGGAGAAGTCGGCCTTGACCTTGTACATGGGCTTGTCCTCTCTGTCCTTACCCTGGGTTTCCATGTGCCACAGCACGGGCTGCGTCACGGCTGCCTCACCCACCATTTCGGAAACGTAGCCCGAAATGCCGCTTTCATACACGAATCTCTGCTCGGAGAAGGTCTTGTCCTCCTGCTCGATATACAAAACAAAGCAAATGCCGGGGTTGACCACCGCCTGGCGGTGCAGGGTATCCACGTAGAAATTGTGGGGGATATTGATATCGGTAAACACCTCAAGGTCGGGCTTCCAATGGATGATGGTACCCGTGCGCTTTTCGCGGCGCTCCAGCTCGCGCTCGGAGAGTTCGGTGACCGGCTCACCCTTCTTGAAGCTGATGGTGCGCTCGTATTTGCCGTCGTAAGAGGCAACGGTCATGTATTCCGAGCTGTACTGCGTGGCGCATGCACCAAGGCCATTGAGGCCCAGGGAATATTCGTAAGCGGAATCTCCGCTGTTGTTGTCGTATTTACCGCCTGCGTACATTTCGCAGTAGATCAGATACCAGTTATATTGCTGCTCCTTCTCGTTCCAGCCTAAGGGGACGCCGCGTCCGTGGTCCTCCACGGTAATGCTCTTGTCGCGGAACACACGCACCGTGATCTCGGTGCCGTGGCCTTCCTTGGCTTCGTCCACAGAGTTGGAGAGAATTTCAAAAAACGAGTGCTCGCAGCCATCCAGACCGTCAGAGCCGAAAATGACACCCGGGCGTTTGCGGACACGGTCCGCGCCCTTGAGCGCTGTAATGCTCTGGTCGTTGTATTGCTGCTTTGCACCTGTGGTTTTATTTGCTGCCATGTATTCCTCCGTCACTAATATATAGCCGAACGGGAGCCGAACCAAGTTGGTTTTGACGTGCAGATTTTCCCGATCCCTTCATCT
>CAZCRV010000222.1:0-3271 GCA_964501175.1 uncultured Clostridium sp. | reverse complement strand
TCTCATAGTAAATGCAAGGGCTTTACTACTGTTGCATTTACTTTGAGAATTTACGTCGCATGGGGAGATACTCCAAGCGGAGTATCTCCCCGGTTCTATTCGCCTTTCGGCGAGTGATATTGCCTTTGGCAGTGATATTCGTCTTGCGACGAGTGATATTTGCTACGCAAGTTATGGGCGAATAGAATATCACTGAAGCCGTAAGGCTTCAATATCACTCTGTTGCGCCGCAACAAGAATATCACCTGACTGACGGAACAAATTCTGATAAGCACCAAATAAAGAAAAACTCCATCAAAGACTTTCGTCCATGATGGAGTTTCCTCGTCCTATTCGGTTTTGTAATATCTCCGATAAGGACATCACCCATTCCTTTGGGAGGTCTCCTTTACGGTTTGGGACGTTTACGCCAGCGTATACCAGTTGATCAGCACGTACAGCGCAACCACGATTACAACGAATACTGAAGAACCGATGATGGTCAGCTTAGAGAAAAGCTTATCCATGCTGTTGCCCTTGTTCTTGCCAAAGAAGGTGTCAGCGCCACCGGCAATAGCACCGGAGAGCTTGTGATCCTTGGACGACTGCATCAGAACCGCAACAACCAGACCGATGGACAGCAGAATCAGTACGATGGAAAGTGCAAATACAACCCAACCTACGACCTCTGCACCTGCGTTAGTGCCCCAGCCGCTGATAGCTACCAAAAATTCGCTCATTGTATATATCCTCCGTTTCAAATCATCCTATGATGCGGGCATTGCCCGGGTCTTTTCGACCGTCATACCATGGTATTATATCATAGTTTATTTGAAAATGCAATAGGATAACGGAAAATTTTTATAATTTTCGCGATCTTTTATGAAAAAAAATAAAAAGCGCCCAGCACCTCGGTTATTCTGCCCAAATCCGCTCCCCTTCCAAGTGACATTATGATACAACATCACATAACATATAGAGATGCGTGCATGAAACCGAACAGAAAAATGCAAAACTTTTTTGATTTTCACACAGTTTTCGGCAAATCTACACTTAAGAGTCCGCGTTTTTTATTGACAATTGCTTCAAAATTTGTTATAATTGTAACACCAAATTAGGAAAGAAGGATTTTGGCATGTCAAAAAAATCGCTTATTTTTCTGATCGTAACGGTTGTGGTATGCGTGCTGTGCATGTCGGTCGGCAGCGTGGTCGCATATGCCGAAGCCGCTCCCGACACCGCTGCTGACACCACCGTGGCCTCGGCGGCGGAAGCCTCCGCCGAGGATATTGCCTCGATTGAATCGTTTGGCGACGAGGGCGTGTGGTCGTTTCTGATTCAGATCTTTATTTTGATATTAGCCTTGCTTGTGGGCAACATTCTGCGCCGCAAGATTCCCTTTATCCGCAGAAGTCTGATCCCCACCTCGCTTTTGGGCGGCCTTTTGATTTTGCTTTTCAAGCTGCTTCCCTTCTATGACAACGTGGTCAATCAGGCGACCATGGAGATTATTACATATCATGCGCTCGGCATCGGATTTATTGCGCTCGGCCTCAAGCAAGCCAGGGATTCGCAAAAAACCAGCGCAGGAAAGGTCATGGAGACCGGTATTCTGACCGCTGCTACTTACGTCATCCAGGGTCTTGTCGGCCTTGCAGTGACCGTGGTGCTGTTCTATCTGATCGGCTTCTTCCCGGGCGGCGGTGTCATTCTCGCACTCGGCTACGGCCAGGGTACGGGTCAGGCACTCAATTACGGTAAGATGTACGAGACCGACTTTGGTTTTGTGGGTGGCACGACCTGGGGCTTGACCATTGCAACGGTTGGCTTTATCGTGGCAAGCGTGGTTGGCGTGGTGTATATGAATATCCTGCGCAAAAAGGGCAAGCTCAAGCTGCGCAGCGAGGAAGGCATCAAGGACACCTTGGAGGACTTTGTCAGCGAGGGCGAGATTCCCGTGACCGAGTCGGTGGATAAATTCACCATCAACTTCTGCATGGTATTCCTGGTATACGCCATTGCGTATCTGATCATGCGCCTGGTCAACATCAACCTGATCTGGGGCTTTAACTTCCTCTTAGGCACAATTCTTGCAGCTGTGGTACGCTGGGTGATCAAGATGCTCAAGAAGGGCAAGCTGATGCATCGCGAGCTGACCAACAATTACCTACTCGACCGTATCAGCGGCTTTATGTTCGATTTGATGATCATTGCGGGCGTTGCCGCAATCGACCTCTCCCAGCTTTCCGGCATGTGGTGGCAGCTGACCATCGTTTGCACGCTGGGTGCCATCGTGACCTTTGTCTACCTGCGTCTGGCTTGCAACCACCTCTACCCCGACTATCCCAACGAGGCGTTTTTCTCCATGTTCGGTATGCTGACGGGTACGGCCAGCAACGGCATGATCCTCTTGCGCGAGATCGACCCCAAGTTCGAAACTCCCGCAGCCAATAACCTGGTGCTCCAGGGCATTCCCGCCATTGCCTTTGGCGGCGTGCTCTTGTTGCTCTTCAATATCTGCGATACCATCGAGCATTGCTGGTTTGTGCTTGCAGTCTTAGCGGTCGCCTGGGTAGTGTACACGGTGATCCTGTTCCGCAAAGCCATCTTCAAAAAGGCTTACGCCAAGAGGGCGGCAAAAAAGGCGAAAAAATAAAAAATTATGAGGGCTGACGATTGATTTTCGTCAGCCCTCTTCCCTATTTCTTATTCAATAAGCTCTCTAAAGGTGCGTAATCAAGCTCTTCTATAACAACCTGACCGATCAACACGTCGCCGTACTGAAAGGTATGACGCTCGGTACGGCCGCCACTGCTTTCTTCAACCTGGAAAATATTTTTATATACGCCCACAATCTTTGCCGGCACGTCTTTTGTAATGATCTTGGAATGCGGCATTTTTACACAGATATGGATATTGGATTCTGCTTGGTAAAGCTGCTTAATTTCTCTCTTGATATAGTCTATAGTATTCATATTCTCTCCTATAACGGACAGCCGCCCGATTGACTCGGACGGCTATTTGTGTCAGTTAAAATATTCGCTGACGTCGGTCTTATCGCTCAGGTGCTTTTTGACACGAACGATGATGGACGCATCTTCCTGCTCCTCTATGGACACGATCTTGTAACGAGTCTTATTCTTCTCGAGGCCGTTCTTATACTTTTCGAGCTCCTCACGATTATATCTGAGCTGGGATTCCTTGCACAAACCGCAATCTTCCTTCTGCATAAATACAAGCGTTTGAAGAATACAACCTGCTTTTACACGCTTCATCTGCTAACCCTCCTCTC
>CAZCRV010000221.1:0-3317 GCA_964501175.1 uncultured Clostridium sp. | reverse complement strand
ACGGCCCGTTGGTCAAGCGGTCAAGACGCTAGCCTCTCACGCTGGAAACATGGGTTCGATTCCCGTACGGGTCACCACTCACAACCTAAATCGAATTATTCGGTTTAGGTTGTTTTTCTTTTTGTTGCAAGGCGTTTTCAGATGGTGATCGTAAGCCGTAGAGCAAACTCAAATATCTGGGATTTGGCTTTTGGAATGACAAAGGCGAATGGAAGGCAAGACCTCACGAGGACTCGGTGGCGCGGCTCAAAAGGAAACTCAAAGCCCTCTGCAAGAGAAAGTGGAGCGTTGATTTGACCTACCGAATCAAGAAAATCAACGAGGTCAGCCGAGGATGGATAAACTACTTTCGCATTGGTTCTATGAAGCACAAACTCCAGACAATTGACGAACACCTGCGAACGACTCAATAAACGCTATGTCTTCTTCTGTAAGTCCTTCACTTTCAACGTTTAATAAAAGAGCTTGGGCATCTGACAAAACCGTGATAGTTTGCGCATTGACGGGATAGGTGTGATATATCCGGATTGTTTCACCCATTTCCACACCGTCAAACAAGTTGGTATCCGACGGAACTATACTGATTAGATATTTCATCTTGGTTGTTGGTTCGGTTGCCAAAATAAACGGTGTGTCGGGTAGTTCGTTAATATGTACCAACTTGCCTTCGGTTGAGAATCCGTAGTCAACCGAAATTTTTTAATATTAGTGTCGCTGAAATGCGTAGTGGAAAGCATTACGAGATCACCAATTTCAATATTCTTGGTGTCTTTCTTGAATTTTTCTCTTGAATACCATTTAAGAGAAAAGCGTGACTCTACGTTGCCAGAAACGGTTACAAGAATGGTATCGCCATTTTCCTCGATAACATCTACAACGTAGCCTTTATAATTATAATAATCGCTGCCTGCGGTTTCACAAATGCCCCAAGTTATTATTAGGAGCAACAGGAAAACGCCGACGCATATCCATATTTTCTTAGACTCGGTAGCGGAAACGACCTTGACGTCGTTCTTGCGCAGCATCGCCTTGTATCTTGCCGAATCGTAACGGTTACGAGAGAATCGGTCGAGCTTCCATACGATAACAACGTCGAACCCCTTCTTTGCGCTATCCTTGATCATCCGCTGGAATTCAGGACGGTTATCGGTCTTGGCAGAATATGCCCTGTCAATATACGTTCCGACAATATTAATGCCGTTTTTCTTGGCATACGCCGTGTACTCACGAATCTGACCTTCAATGGATTCCTCTCGCTGGTTGTCCGAGGAATATTTGGCATAGATCGCGCCTCTCATCGATTCACCTCCCTTCTGTGGTATTGTTGTGTGCTAACAGGAGGTGCGGACTATGCAAAGTATCATAAAGGAACTATGGCGCAGAAATGTCATGCCGCCCGTGGACAGCAGACATCACACCCGAGATGAAACAGCGATTGGAAATATCAGTCGACACAACGATGACCTGCTCAAAACGATGTCGGATGAGCAGAAGGAGATCTCCGAAAAATTCCACGATTGCTGGAACGAATACGCAAGTCTCTCCGATGAAGCGCTGTTCGAATATGCCTTCAAGCTCGGTGCAAGATTGTCGATGGAGATGCAGAGTGAGGATTTGTGACTTGCGCATAGGACAAACGGAAACGCGAAAATGTGAAAAATATATGAATTTCTCAAAACCTATTGACATTAACGCTTTAACGTGGTAAAATACTAACCAAATGTAATAGCAACAAAAGCTGTGACGAAGAATGGTCAGGAAGCGAAACGCATTTCAGAGAGCCGATGGGTGGTGTGAATCGGTATGTAAAAATCTTGTCCTCTCCCTTCTGAGCCGGAAGCCTGAAGCGAACGTGTGTAGGGCGACCCGTGTATGCTACGTAAGTGCATAGAGGTTGATCGACTTCGAAAAAAAGGCGTTGATGAAGACGGAAACTACGAGCGATTTTCACAGAGAGTCGGGGATGGTGCGATCCCGATAAATGACGGTAGATTTCTTATCCCTTCTGAGCCGGAAGCCCCAAAGGATCGGCACTTGTGCCCCACACCCAGTAGGCGTTTCCCGTGTATGCTACGTGAGTGCATAGAAGTTGTCTGACTTCGAAGAGGTGGCGGAGTGTTTATATCCGCAATTTGAGTGGTACCGCGAGTGTTGTATATTTATATAAGCACCCGTCTCAAAGCAGAATTTTTGGCTTTGGGACGGGTGCGTTTTTTTGTTCCGAAGCTGCAAGATAGAAAGGCAGGATGGATATGTTGACGCTTGATAAGGTATTTAATGCACAAACGGTTCTGAAAAACATCGTTCGCCAAACAAAGCTCGTCAGAGCCTATGGAATTGCTCCAGATTGTGAGTTATATTTGAAGCCCGAAAACCTACAGATTACGGGTTCATTTAAGGTCAGAGGCTCGGCATATAAGATTGTGATGCTGACCGACGAGGAAAAGAAAAAAGGCGTTATCGCTTGTTCTGCAGGTAATCACGCACAGGGCGTTGCTCTTGCGGCAACCAAAAACGGCATCAAATCCTTGATCTGCCTACCCGACAGCGCTCCTATCTCCAAGGTAGAAGCGACCAAGGGCTACGGTGCGGAGGTTTGCCTCGTGGAAGGGTGCTATGATGACGCTTATCAAAAAGCATTGGAATTACGTGATAGCGAGGGCTACACTTTTGTTCATCCCTTTGACGATGAAAACGTCATCGCAGGTCAGGGAACAATCGCGCTTGAAATTCTGAGCGACCTTGATAACATTGATGCCATTGTCGTGCCCATCGGCGGCGGTGGTCTAATCTCAGGCATTGCATATACGGCAAAGCAGATCAGACCTTCCATTAAGGTTTACGGCGTACAGGCGGCAGGCGCACCGAGTATGTATAACTCGGTCAAGGACGGAGAAATCGAGTGTCTATCCTCGGTTTCCACCATCGCAGATGGTATCGCGGTCAAAAAGCCCGGCGAAAACACATACGCTCTTGTGAGAGAATACGTAGATGAGATCGCCCTTGTGACCGATGATGAGGTTTCCTCTGCTATTCTCGCTTTGATCGAAAAACAGAAAATGATTGCAGAGGGTGCGGGAGCAGTTGCCGTTGCAGCGGTTATGTTTAATAAATTCAATTTGAAGAACAAGCGCGTGGTTGCCGTGGTGTCGGGCGGTAACATTGACGTTACCAGCCTGTCCCGTGTGATTGACCGAGGGCTTCTCAAGTCGGGGCGTTCGTCGAGCCTTCTTGTCGAGCTGATCGACAAGCACGGACAGATCAAGGCGATCTCACGCATTATCGCTGCTTGCGGCGGCCACGTCACACGCGTTCAC
>CAZCRV010000220.1:0-3326 GCA_964501175.1 uncultured Clostridium sp. | reverse complement strand
GAAAACGTATATATGCCCATGCTGATCCCCGAGTCCCTTCTGCAGAAGGAAAAGGATCACGTAGAGGGCTTTGCTCCCGAGTGTGCTTGGGTCACGGTCGGCGGTCAGAACAAGCTGTCCGAGCGTCTGGCCATCCGCCCCACCTCCGAGACGCTGTTCTGCGAGCACTATCGCAATATCATTCAGTCCTACCGTGACCTGCCCAAGCTGTACAACCAGTGGTGCAACGTCATGCGCTGGGAAAAGACTACCCGTCCTTTCCTGCGCACCTCCGAGTTTCTGTGGCAGGAGGGCCACACCATGCACGAAACTGCAGAGGAGGCACAGGAAGAGACCATCAAGATGCTGCACGTTTACCGTGATTTCTACCGCGATGCGTTGGCTATCCCCGCCATCATCGGTCAGAAGACCGAGAAGGAAAAGTTCGCGGGTGCTGAGGCTACCTATACCATCGAGCCCATGATGCACAACGGCTATGCGCTGCAGGGCGGTACCTCTCACTATTTCGGTGACGGCTTTGCAAGATCCTTTGACATTACCTATACCGGCCGTGACAATACGGTCAAGTATCCTCACCAGACCTCATGGGGCGTTTCCACCCGTATGATCGGTGCCATCATTATGGCGCACGGCGACGATAACGGTCTGATCATTCCTCCCGCAGTCGCACCCATCCAGGTTGTTATCATTCCCGTTGCCCAGCATAAGGAGGGCGTACTGGATAAGGCGTATGCGCTTAAGGCAGAGCTGGCAAAGACTCTGCGTGTCAAGGTAGACGACGGCGAGCAGAGCACCGGCTGGAAGTTCAGCCAGTACGAGATGAAGGGCGTACCGGTCAGACTCGAGATCGGTCCTCGCGATATTGAAAACAACAGCTGCGTGCTGGTTTCCCGTGTTACGGGCGAGAAGAAGTTCGTGTCTCTTGACAACATCGCAGAAGAAGTGACTGCAATGCTGCAGACCGTACACAACGAGCTGATCGAAAAGGCACAGGCAAACCTGGAGAGCAAGACCCACGTTGCAACCACCCACGAGGAATTCCTCGACATTGCGCAGAGCAAGCCCGGCTTTATCAAGGCTATGTGGTGCGGTGACGTTGCATGCGAGGATCAGCTCAAGGACGAGACCGGCGGCGTCAAGTCCCGTTGCATTCCTTTCGTGGAGGATCATCTGGCTGATACTTGTGTATGTTGTGGCAAAAAGGCTAAGCATATGGTCGTTTGGGGCAGACAATATTGAGTTAGTTATCACCCGTGCGGGCGACCACAGGTCGCCCCTACGGGGATCATATCTGTTTCTGCGATAGAACAAACTGAAAATTCGTAGGGGCGACCTGTGGTCGCCCGTATTACTTATGGGAAGGAGGCGGCTGCATGTTCCGTGATATACTCAAATACACGCGCGCGATACTCGGGCACATTGATCCCGTGTTGTTTGCATGCACCACGCTGCTTTCCCTTATCAGCATCGTCACGGTCTTCTCGGCCGTGGAAAACTTCGGTAAATCCAAGCTTGTCATGCAGGTTGCCATGTTCGTGGTGGGAAATATCATCATGCTGATCGTGGCAAACCTGGATTACCATTGGGTGCTGGACAAGCTATGGCTGCCCATGATCGTGTTTTCGGTGCTGATTCTGATTGTCACGCTGCTGTTTGGCTCGTCGGGCGACAACATGGAAACCGCCAACAAAAGCTGGCTGGTGGTGCTTAAGCTGGGCGAGAGGAAGATCATGATCCAGCCGTCGGAATTTGTCAAGCTGACGCTGACCTGCACGTTTGCAAAGCACTTAGAGACGGTCAAGGATAGGATCAACCATCCGCTGACACTTGCGGGCCTTGCCGTGCATGCGGGCGCGGTGGTTGGATTGATCTTTTTGTCGGGCGACTTGGGCGTTGCCTTGATCTATGCGGGCTTTCTTGCAACCATGCTCTTGTGCGCAGGGCTTTCGCTTTGGTATTTTGCGGGCGCGGGCGGTGCGGCGGTCCTGGGCTTTCCGCTTGCCTGGAAATACGTGCTCAAGGACTATCACAGAAAGAGAATCATAGTGGGCTTTAATCCCGAGCTTGACCCGGATGACAAGGGCTGGCAGCCTTTACTTAGCAAAAAGTGCATCGTCAACGGCGGTGCGTTCGGCATTGGACTTAACGAGGGCGGCTTTTACGAGGTGCTGACCGCCTCGCACACCGACTTCATTTTTGCTACCATCTGCGAAAAATACGGCTTTGTGGGCGGTGCGGTGGTCATTGCGCTGCTTGCTTGCATGGTAGTGCGTGTGGCCCTGATTGGATACAGCGCAAGAGGCGACTACGGCATGCTGCTTTGCGCGGGTATTTTCGGGTGCCTGTTCTTCCAGACGCTACTCAATATCGGCATGTGTCTGGCGGTGCTACCGGTCATCGGCATTACGCTGCCGTTTTTGTCCTGCGGCGGCTCGTCCATGCTGGCGACCTACATTATGATGGGCATGGCGCACTCGGTGGCAAGCCACGCGCCGAAAAATCAGCGACACGTTCTGAAAGTTTAACATAATTAAATCCCCTTCGGCATAAGATGGATTGAAATCTTTATGTCGGAGGGGAATTTTTATGTTTGTATATTCGTTTAAGGCAAGCACGGTACGGCTTTTGGGCGTGGTGTGCGTAGCCCTTGTGGGCTTGATTGCGCTTGTGGCATTTGTGCCGACCTACGTCACGGCAGGGGGCGCGGACACCTCGGTGGGGCAGGTGAGTGATCAGACGGTCAGCATCCGGTATGACAAGATCAAGACCGAGCAGGACGTGGTGAAATTTTTGGAGCAATTTGGCTGGCAAGTCGAGGGCAAGGCGATTGAGTGCAAGAGTGTGACCGTGCCTGCGGAATTTGACAAGATATACGCGGGATATAATCAGATTCAGCTGGCACAGGGGCTGGATCTGACCAGATACAAGGGCAAGGAGGTCACAAGGTACACGTTCAAGGTGACCAATTATGAAGGGCATGAGGGCACGGTATATGCCAACGTGCTGGTATGGCGCAAGAAGGTAATTGGCGGAGATATTTGCTCGGCCGAGATCACGAACGGCTTTGTCCAGGGGTTTGAGAAGAAGTGATCCTGACGGATCACCGTCACCATACGGTTGCCACGGATGAAAGTTTGGGTCGAGCCTTTTCAAAGGCTCGCGGGGTACGGGGCAGAGCCCCGAATAACGCCGTTTTTTGGTTCTTTTTTGCGGCTACTTGCTCAAAAAAGAACGGAGAGAATTATCTCAACGTATAGAAAGAGGGAGCTACTTTGCCAAGGTAGCTCCCTTTATTGTTTATGTGAGAAAACCGTTTCCGTTCTTTT
>CAZCRV010000219.1:0-3376 GCA_964501175.1 uncultured Clostridium sp. | reverse complement strand
GTTCAAATTACTTTAACAGCAAGTGCAGATGAAGTTACTCCTAGCACTTGGGGAACTGCGGTAACATTTACAATTAGCTGCAGTGAAACTTTGCCTGAATTGATATTATATTTGAATGATGGGGCAGTTTCAACTGTAAGTGCAGGTTCCACATCTACCAGCATAACATTTAAATCAAGTAATGTTGGTTCAAATAAGGTTTATGTATATCTGGCTGAAGATGAGGATTTTGTTGAAGCAACAAGTAATACAGAAACAGTAAACGTATATACGACCGTCAGCGTTACTCCTTCCATCACATTGAATCAGTCAAGTGTTGTTGAAGGGGAAAAACTTTTAGTAACTGTAACTGCAAACAATAACGCTCCCGGAACAATAACACTTTATTCAGACAGTAGCTATCAAAATGAAATAGCCACTCTTCCTGTTGGTGGAAGCTATGAATACACAGTTCCGGTTACTCAAGGATCTTCAAGTTATTATACTGGATATCTTTATGCATATTACAATGACTACACTGACGATTATACAATATATACTCATTATGCATATGCTTCAGGATCCAAATCATTTACAATTTTAAGACAAAACAATGCTGTTTTGACCGGAAATGGTAAAACTGATGAAGTTGAAATTGATTTTGGCGGCTCTGTTATACTGCATATTGATTTAGATTATTGGAAGCAAACAAGTGAATATGATTCTAATTGGAATACCGTTTATCTATCAAATGTTGTAATTTATCTTGATGGGGAAGAATTGATGAATAGCTTTGAAGTAAATCGTGAATCTTCAGGTTATTACTATACCTACTCCATCGCTGATTATGAAATAACTTTCGATGATGATGGTGATGAAGGAACCCATAAAATATATGCATATTATAAGGGCTCTAATGAATATAACAATTATTATGCACCTGCAACTAGTAATGAATTAACTGTAAAAGTCAAACCATTAACCGTTGCAACCACAACCACATTAACTGCAAGCAATGCCGCTCCAAAATACGGTGATAAAATCACTGTTACTTCTAAAGTAAATGATGGTGAAGTAACTACTGGTACTATTACATACTACATTGGGGAAACTCCAATTTCTGAAGCTTTAAGTTTAAACACTCCATTTGAATATACTGTTGATGGTGTGGCTCCTGTAACCATTACTGGTAAATTCTCAGGTGAGGGATACGATGCATCCGAAGGAACTGTTCAAATAAACCCAACTAAAGCGGACAACAATATAGTTGTAACTGCTACAACTGTTGACTATCCGAATAAAGTAAATATTAAGGTAACTGCAGATGTCGAAGACACTTACACTGTAACTGTTGGAGGTAAAACAGTTGATGTCGTTGCAAACAGTGAAAATGGTGTTGACTATCAACTTGCTGCTAGCGATGATGATTATGTTGCAACCGTTGCTGACTGGACTCATAACTATTATGAGCCAAAGGTAATTCCTGCCACATTCAAAGTAAACAAAGGATCAAACACCGTTACCGTATCTGCTGATGAGGTTGTCTTACCTGATGGTGTTGTAACTGTTCATGTTACTGCTGATGTTATAGGCACTTACACTGTTGTTTTAAATGACGGTACTGAAATTCCTGTTGTGGTAAGTGAAGCTAATGTTGCTTCAACTGCTACTTCTGATAAGAAACTCGCTACCGGAAGATATACTGCTACAACCAGCTTTGCAGATAATGAAAACTACACCGTTACAATCACTCCTGGAGAATTTGAAATTAAAAAAGGAGTTAATACAATCACTGTTGGTGCAACCACTCCTGTAACATATCCTGGTGAAGTAACAATCAGTGTTGTAGCTGATGTTGAAGGAACCTACAACGTTAAAGTTGGAGAAAAAACTATTCCTGTCGTTGCTAATGGTGAAGGAGTCAAATACAAATTTGCTGCAAGCGAAAATGAATACACCGCAACAGTTGACGATTGGACAAATGATGATTACACTGCAAGCGTAACTCCTGCTACATTCACAGTCAACAAAGGAACCAATAATATTGAGGTCATTGTTGAAGAAAACAATTATTTGCCAGGTGATGTTACAGTTAAAGTCACAGCAGATGTTGACGGCATCTATACTGTTAAAATTGGTGAAAAAACTGTTGATGTTGAAGTTAAAGGTGGGGAAGGCACAAATGCAATATCACTTCCTGCTGGTGAAAACTATCAGGCTGAAACCAGTTTTGATGATATGGAAAACTACACTGTATCTGTTGTTTCCGCAACATTCAATGTCTTAAAATCTGATGTTGAATTAAAGATTATTGTCAATGCAATTCCTGCAGGTGAAAGCGTAAGCGGAACTGTTATAGCTAGTGTTCCTGGAACATACTCTATTAAAATAGCAGACAATGATCCGTTTGATTTAGAAATTACAGGCACTTCAAAAGAGTTTACCAGTGACATTACTCTTCCAATCGGTGAAGATTATCTTGCACAGGTAAGCGTTTCAAATAATCCTAATTACAATGATTATACAAATCAAACAACATTCAATGTAATTGCAAATGCTGTTGACTTTAAGGCAAGTTCAACAAAATCCGAATATGTCTATGGTGAAGAGGTTATTTTAACTTATGAACTTCCTGAAGGTGCAGATGGTGAAATAACATTTACTTATTCATCAGGTGCAACAGGTGAAGCCGGTAAGATAACTGTACCTAGCCAAACCCAATTGTCATTAGGCATATTGGATGCAAATGAATATTCAATCCAAGCTGAATATAATGGCGGGAACTTATTTGAAGCTTCAACAAAAACAATCAACTTCAAAGTCACTCAAAAAGCAAATGATGTGACTGTTGATATTGCTAATGTTGAATATGGAAAAGAGGTAACTGTTGAATTAAGCAATGCAGTTGAAGGCACATACACAGTTAACATTAACGGTAAACCTGTAACTGTTGAAGTTGGCAGTGATGGAACAGGTTCTGCAACAGAATCTGTCGATTTAGCTGTTGGCACAGATTATAAAGCAACTGTAAGTTTTGATAATAATAACTACATAACATCTGGTGAAACAACATTTGACGTAACACCTGCTTTAAATGAAATTACTGTAACTGTAAATCCATCTGATGTTGTATATGGTGGAGAAATTACTGTAACTGTTGAAGCTAGTGTTCCTGATGTTTATGAAGTTGATGTTGCAGGCATTATTGTTAAAGTCAATGTTACTGAAACTTCAAATTCAAATACTACTGCTTTAGACTTATCAGTCGGCAGTGATTATGAAGCTAAAGTTTCATGGTCAAATGAGAATTACACTGCAAGCATAACAAATGCAATATTCGATGTAACACCTGCTTTAAACGAAATTACAGTAACTGTCAGTCCAACTGATGTTGTAT
>CAZCRV010000218.1:0-3389 GCA_964501175.1 uncultured Clostridium sp. | reverse complement strand
CCTTTTATGTATGTAGGGCAAGCACCGCAGTAAAAGCCGCATTTGCCGAGTAGTTTTTCGTCCAACGTCTTATTCTCCGTCATAATAATCCACATCGCTTGCTTGCGGATAGAGCTTGTTAATTCCCATACCCCAAACGCCTATTTTATCAGAATCGGGGTAGATAGTAATATCCACATCGTGTACCACATCAAAGTCGATATAAACAAGGTTTTCTGTTTCCGAGGAATTTGTCAGCTTGTGCGCACCTTCCGCACCGGTAGGAAAGAATAGAAGATCTCCTGCGCTGACTTTACGTTCGCCATCTGGAGTTCTCAAAATGCCTTCACCGCTGATAATATAGAATGTTTCTTCGTTGTTGTGATGGTAGTGGTAAGGGTATGCCGCTTTCTTCGGAGGAATCTCATAGATACTGACCAAAGAGTTTTTAGCAGCACCAAAAGGCACAAACTTGCGGCGATAGTATTCGTAGCCATCGTGTTCGTTCTTATGGCTTTTAGGTATGTTATCGATTGACTCGTGCTTGATCTCGCTCATAGATAGACTCCTTTTGCATTTGTCTGTATGTGATATTCATAGTTCAATCCAAAATCTTTTCAAATACTCTTTTCCATTCGGCTCATATACCGTGGATTCGTAAACGCCGCCGTTTGCAAGAATGGTCTTTTCACTTCCGACGTTACCGTCAATGCAAGTAATCAGCAATTTATCAAGTCCGATCTCGCGGCAGTACGGAAGTGCCATGTGCAGCATTTGCTTGGCATATCCCTTGCGGCGCTCGCAGGGTCTTACGGAATAGCCGATATGGCCGCCAAACTTTGAAAGATAATCGTTAAACTCGTGCCTTACCTGCAAAAAGCCCAGCACCTTGTTGTCCGCTTTTCTGACAAGCATAAATTGCGTTGCGGGAACAAGATCCGCAGGACAGGTTTCGGGGTTTTCCTCAAGGGCGCATTTTTCGATATACTCCATCGGATCGTCCGTGCGACGCAGCGGACCGCAGCCATCCATAGAGCTGTTTGCGTCAAGATATTCTTTTTTGCATTGCATGATCTGCTGTGCATATTCTGCGGTTGGTCTTTGTAAAATCAGTTCTTCCATAACCTGTCTCTCCTATATCTTTTTCCGTATGCATTTCCAAATTCGCGGGCAATGTCATTAAGTTACGGAATTGGTACCCCGCCCCTAAGATCCTTTGCAGCGCATTCCCATTTAAGCTCCGCGTAGCGGAGGTATTCATTCATTGAGCGCAGCGAAGAATCTTAAAAATGGGAATGCTTGCTCGAGGATGACAGGGGCGGGGGCGCATCATGTTTTCTTAACTTAATGACATTGAATCCGCGGGAGGGGCGCCCCCTCCCCTACGGAGAATTTGTTTGCTTTACATATCTTCGCCCTCGAATTCGGGCGTATATTTTGCCGTGGCCGATTCCCTTTGCTGCATATATCCCACAAAGCCGAGGCGTTCGGCATGCGCCATGACCGACTCGTACTCAAAGGTGGTCACGCGGCGGTGCAGGTTGGCCAAGGGCGCGTCGGTGGCGAATTCGGGGGTATATTGGCTCATCAGACTAAGTCGCACGTCCTGCACGGGCACGATTTCGGCAAGGCTATCAAGCACCGCCACAGAGTCCTTGCGGCAGCCGGGCAGCACCAAGTGACGCACTAACACACCGCGCTTCATCATACCGTCCTGATCAAATTGCACTCTGCCCGCAAGCTCGTACATCTTGGCAACCGCACGTGCTGCGACCTCGGGATAATCGGGCGCGCCCGCGTAGTCCTTGGCGATCTGCGCATCGCCAAACTTGAAATCAGGCATCCAGATATCCACGTAAGGCGCAAGCATCTCCAGCGTTTCTATCCTTTCGTAGCCGCCCGTATTATAGGCGACGGGAATATGCAGCTGCGGCTTGACCCGCGCCAGCACGGGCAAGAGCTGCTCGGCATAATGCGTGGGGGTGACCAAATTGATATTGTGCGCGCCCGCGTCCTGCAGATCAAGCATTTTTTCAATCAGCTCGTCCGCGCTGATCTCAAACCCTTGCCCGCGGTGGCTGACGCGATAGTTCTGACAGAATACGCAGCCGAGATTACAGCCTGAAAAGAACACGGTACCCGAGCCGCGTGTGCCACTGATGCAGGGCTCCTCCCACAGATGCAGCGCTGCACGCGCAATTCTGAATGCACTCGTCTGTCCGCAGTAGCCCCTGTGCGCGTCGCGGTCCACGCCGCACGCTCTCGGGCATGCCGTACATTTGTTCATGAGAAGTTCCCCTTTCTTGTTCATACCCTTCATTATACGAAAAAAAGCCGCTTATGTCAAGCAGAGTTTTGATATCATTGGTTTACAAACGCGTACTTTTGTGGTATAATGACTATATGACTCATTCGGGAGGTGCGATATGCAGAGAGCAGAAAGAATCATCATTACTCCAAATCCTGTAGCCGACCTTTACGAGGTATTTTCCCATTACGGCTATCGCCTTGCAACGGCAGAATCCTGCACGGGCGGTCTTGTGGGCGGACTTGTGACCTCACAGCCCGGCATTTCCTCTGTATACATGGGCGGCTTTGTGACCTACACCAACCAAATGAAGATCGATCTTCTGGGCGTTCCCGCAGACTTGATAGAGCAATATACCGAGGTTTCCGCGCCCGTGGCAAAGGCCATGGCGGATGGTGCAAGAGCGCGCACCGGTGCTGATGTTGCCATCTCGCTGACAGGCGTGGCAGGCCCGGGTGGCGGCAGTGAGCAAACACCTGTCGGCACAGTCTATATCGGCGTCAGCTCGCCCGCGCGCACCTTTGCCGTGCGCTACTGCATGCCCGATTATTTGCCCAGGCACGAGATCCGCTCCCGCGCTACGCTGCTGGCCATTACGCTTGCGACACGCGCGGCAAAAATACATCACACAGAATACCACAAAATCAAGCAAAACTCTTGATTTTTTTACTAAAATATTGTAAAATATTAAATTGAAGAATTTTGTGACCCCATGAAGGGATAAGAAAGGCAAATACATGGCAAAGTTCAAGAAAATTGGTGTTTTGACGTCGGGTGGCGACGCTCCCGGCATGAATGCGGCTGTCAGAGCCGTTACAAGAAAGGCGCTGTACGAGGGAATTGAGGTCGTTGGTGTCATCGGTGGTTATGCAGGTCTGCTCAATGGCGATCTGATGACTCTGGAATCGCACAGCGTTTCCAATATCATCACCCATGGCGGTACCATTCTGTACTCCTCCCGCTGCCCCGAGTTCGCAACTCCCGAGGGCATGGAAAAGGCGCTGAAAACCTGCCGCGAGCAGACTATTGACGCAATCGTGGCCATCGGCGGCGACGGCACCTTCCGCGGTGCAACCGATCTGACCAACCACGGCATTCCCTC
>CAZCRV010000217.1:0-3390 GCA_964501175.1 uncultured Clostridium sp. | reverse complement strand
CACGCGCAGGAGCTGGTCGCGCTGGTGCTGGATAAGGAATATGAAAGAGTCACGGCGGATACCTATCGCGCCTCTCCCGTGGCATCTGCTCCCGCTGTACGCACCCCCGAGATCAAACCCTCCAAGAGCGGCTACACCCGCGTGGCGGGCGGTCTTGGCAAGCGCACCATCGCGCTTTACGACCTGCCTGTTTCCGCAGGCACGGGCGTATACCTGTTTGATAGTATCGCGACAGATATTGCCATTCCGGATAACAGCAAGACGGCCGATGCGGATTACGCGCTGCGCATCAGCGGCGACAGTATGGAGCCCAAATACCACGACCGCGACGTGCTGCTGATCCAGGAATGTGAGCAGATCGAGCCGGGTGAGCTTGGCATTTTCGTGCTGGACGGTGAGGGCTATTTCAAGAAGTTCGGTGGCGATTGTCTGATCTCCTTAAACCCCTTCTACGCGCCCATCATGTTGCGTGATTTCAACGATATCCGCTGCTGCGGCAGAGTCATCGGCAAGCTGCATAAAAAGTAATCATAAATAATTGGGCCCGATGGGGCTGTGTAATTAGCGGAGAATAATCAAAAATAGGGGCTTCCTTTCCGCACAGAAGCCCCTACTTTTTAATTTTACTTTTGCTTATTCCACGGTAGTAAACGCATCCGGCCAAGCGTCGTGATGCACGCTGTCGCTTCTGTAACGCTCGGGGTTGAGATTGTAAACATAGACATTTGTATCTTCGTAGCTTTGGTCGGTGATGCCGATCTCCACGGCGATATACGTGTACACAATATCATCGCTGACGGCTTCGGGGGAATCCACAATGACCACGGGGTACAGAACGTCGTGCGCATTTTCACCGTAGGACAAAGTCTGATCGTGTGCCAACCCCGCAAGACCAATGATATCCTCGCTTGACGAGTGCGTGACCTTGACCAGCACGATGGAATATTGCTCGAAATAGGTTCTGTCGAATGCAAGCTGTGTCTCGTATTGGCTGAAGATCTTATTGTTGATCGCCTGGTATTGCTTGAACGAGTTGATCACGATGGCGTCCTCGCCAAAATATTCGGTGCCGCTCGTACCGAGAACGGTATCTCTGTAAAAGGGGATGGTATCAAGACCGCAATCGGTCACGTAAGGCTGCGTGATTGCGGTGGCGATCTTGCAAGTAAGGCCGTACCAGTCGGCCTCAAATCCGATCGCACCGTACTGGTAGTAGATCACAAATCGGGGGAATTCGGGAATTGCGTCAAGCGAGCCGATCTCGGGCGCGTCTCCGTGGAAGATCACGCTTGCAAGCTGATCGCAATTCTCAAAGAGCAGGTCGCCAAGCATGGTGACGGTGGAGGGGATGTCCAGCGTTTTGATCGCCGTACCGTAAAAGGCGTCGCGGCCGATGGACAAAAGACCGTCGTTGAGCGTGATTTCCGAGAGCTGTGAGCACTCTCCGAATGCGAGCTCACCGATAGAGGTAACAGAGTGGGGAACGGTAATTGATTTCAGCTGACCGCATTCTGCGAAGGCGTAGTCGGGAATGCTTTCAACCCCGTCAAGAATGGTCACGTTCTGAAGGCCCGAGACCGCAAATGCGCTTTCGCCCCATTGTTTCAACGCAGGGCGGATGATGACGCTTGTGATGCTTGAGCATCCTTGGAAAGCATAATCACCAAGCGTCTGTAAAGAATAGGGGAGAGCGACACGGTCCACGGGGGAACTTGCATACCCGTCGCCCATATAAAGCGAATGCAGGGAAACGCAATCGGAAAAGGCACGATTGCCAATCTCCTGCAGCACGACGGGAACTTCTACGATTTCCAGAGAGGAGCAGCCGGAAAATGCGCCCTCTCCAATGCTTGTGACGCCACTCGGCACAGAAACGTATCTGACGGTTTGATTATCGGCAAATGCACCTTCACCGATTGCCACAACCGTTTTGCCGTTGATTTCTTTGGGAATGACCACGGTCTCGCTGCTGCCTGCGTATTCGGTGAGCATCATGGTGCCGTCGGGAAGCTCGCGCGCCTTGAATACGTCACCTATGGAGTCATATTCGGGCTGCTCTCCGCGCAGAATGGAGAAGAAATTCTTCCAATCCACGTTGCCATCGGCGGAAATCGTGCCTTTCAGTGCATCCCAGTCTGTGCCGAGCAGCAGCCCGGACATGGGAGTCTCCTCGCCGTTCAGGATTTGGTCAAGGACCCCGACAATGCCCCCCTCGGCCTCGGGATTGGCCGCTCTGTAAGCGCCCGCCAGCGCGAGTGCACCTGCAATGGGCGTCAGCAGCAATGCAAACGCAAGCATGGCAGCGATCAGTGCTACGCGAAATCCGCGCTTTTTGTGCACGGGCACGGGTGCGTTTGCATCCTTAAGCAGGTCGTCGTCGATCCCGCCCATCAGCTCCATCAATTTGAATTCAGTCATACGATATAGCCCTCCTGTTCTAAGTAGTCGCGCAGCTTGGCGCGGGTGCGGGAAAGGATTTTTTTGACGTTGTTGATCGTCAATCCGTACCGCTTGGCAATCGCCTCGATGCTGTCCACGTAATAGTAGCGGCGGATGAAGAGATTGCGCTCGCGCAGGGGGAGTGCGCGCAAAAAGCTGTTGATCACCTCGTAAAATTCGCGCTCGCCGTCCAGCGTCCGCACGTCGGTGTCGGGGCAGGCAAGCTCCTGCATTTCATCCAGCGCCAGCACCATCTCACCGCCGCCGCGCTTTTCGCGGCGCAGCTTGCGGTATCTGTCCAAGGAGAGGTGACGCGTAATGCCGCCAAGGTAGAGCTGCAGGTGATCCGGGCGCGCGGGTGGGATGGAGTTCCAGGCGCGCAGCCAGGTATCGTTGACGCATTCCTCGGCGTCCTGCAACGAGCGCAGGATGTTTTGCGCGATGGACAGGCAATAGTTGCCGTATTTTTTGGACGATTCCCTGATCGCTTGCTCCGAGCGTGCAAAGTACAGCGCAATGATGTCCTGATCCTGCATAAAGATCACTCCTTTCCGTAAAATTTGGTCCTCTACTCTATAAGGCGTCGTAAGGGCTTGATTGGTGACATTATTTTAGCATTTTTTTGATCAAATAGCAAGAAATTTTCAACCCGAGTGACATCCGTAGGGGCGAACTGTGTTCGCCCGTATACGCACCGCCACCCCGAGTGTCGTCCTGAGCGAGGGAAAGGTCGCAAAGCGACCGAGTCGAAGTTTTGAGGAACGTAACAGAGTGGAGTGCAGCAAAACCGCGAGCGCGACGTATGGAAGCGCGCAGCGGGATCTGCGCAGGTTTCTGACACGCCGCCTGCTGAAGTTACATTTGATACGTGATCGGCAAGAGCAATGTAATCCCTCTGTCGGTAGGGGCGGACGTCCGCGACAGCCCGTCCGACAGAAACCAATCTTTTCG
>CAZCRV010000216.1:0-3441 GCA_964501175.1 uncultured Clostridium sp. | reverse complement strand
ATAAAAACCGCAAGATCCCCGTTACCGTTCTTATCAGAGCTCTTATGGAGAGCGGCGTTGATAAGGATGAGGACATCTTCGCTATGTTCGGTGACGAGGAGATCCTTCGCATAACGATGGCAAAGGATGAGTGCCGCACCTTGGCAGAGGAGAACAACACCTCGCTTCGTGACGAGGCGCTCAAGGAGATCTACAAGAAGATACGTCCCGGAGAGCCTCCGCTCGTAGAGAGCGCGGAGATGCTCGTTAACAACATGTTCTTCGACCCCAAGAGATACGATCTTGCTCCCGTTGGAAGATATAAGTACAACAGAAAGGTCGCTCTCGGCTCGAGAATCATCGGCTTCACTCTTGCAGATCCCGTTGTCAATCCCCTCACGGGCGAAATCGTCGCAGAGGCAGACGCGTTCATCACGCGCGAGCTTGCGGCTGCTATTGAGGACAGCCTTGTAAATGAGGTTGTTATCAAGACCCAGACGGGCAGAGAGGTAAAGGTGTTCGGCAACAATACCGTACGCCCCGAGCTCGTTCTTGGCTACGATCTTTCCGACTGTGGCGTTAAGGTTGGAGAAAAGGTCAGATATTCCGTGCTTCAGCAGATCATCGACGCGGCTGACAGAGACGGCCTCTCAGGCGAAGCTCGCGAGTATTATATCAAGAAGTGCGCAAAGGAGCAGAACGCTCTCCTTTGTCCCAAGCATATCACGAAGGAAGATATCTTCGCGTCCATCAACTACATGGTGGCTCTCGGCCACGGCGTAGGCACGGTTGACGATATCGACCATCTCGGCAACAGAAGACTCCGCTGCGTTGGCGAGCTTCTTCAGAACCAGCTCAGGATCGGTATGTCGAGAATGGACAAGAACATCAAGGAGAGAATGTCCACGCATGACAGCGAGGATCTTCGTCCCGAGGCTCTTATCAACACACGTCCCGTAGCTACCGCTATCCGTGAGTTCTTCGGCTCCTCGCCCCTTTCTCAGTTCATGGATCAGAACAATCCCCTTGCGGAGCTTACTCATAAGCGCCGTCTTTCAGCTCTCGGTCCCGGCGGTCTTTCCCGTGACAGAGCGTCCTTCGAGGTCCGTGACGTTCACTATACCCACTACGGCAGAATCTGTCCCGTAGAGACTCCCGAAGGTCCTAACATCGGTCTTATCTCCTATCTCGCGTCTTATGCTAAGATCAGCGAGTACGGCTTCCTTAAGGCACCTTACAGAGTTGTTGACAAGGAGACGGGCAGAGTTACCGACACCGTTCTTTATCTCACCGCGGACGAGGAGGACAACAACATCGTGGCGCAGGCTAACGAGCTTGTTGACGAGAACGGTTACTTCGTAAACAAAAAGGTTATCGCAAGATACAAGACCGAGTTCATCGAGGTTGAGCCTACTCAGGTCGACCTTATGGACGCATGTCCTCAGATGGCGGTTTCCGTTGCGGCAGGCTGTATCCCCTTCCTTGAGAACGACGACAACACCCGTGCGCTCATGGGATCCAACATGCAGAAGCAGGCAGTTCCGCTTATGGTTACCGACTCCCCCATTGTTGCTACCGGTATGGAGTACAAGGCGGCGGTCGACTCGGGAACGGTCGTAGTAGCTAAGGAGGGCGGTATCGTTGAGCGCGCCGCGGGCGATGAGATCGTTATTCTCACCGATTCCGGACGCAAGGATACCTACCACCTCATCAAGTTCAAGAGATCTAACCAGGGCACCTGCGTTAACCAGCGTCCCATAGTAGACGAGGGTCAAAGAGTAGTTGCCGGTCAGGTGATCGCCGACGGTCCCGCTACCTCCAACGGCGAGATCTCGCTCGGTAAGAACGCCCTTATCGGCTTTATGACCTGGGAGGGCTACAACTACGAGGACGCGGTTCTCCTTAACGAGAAGCTTGTCCGCGAGGATATGTACACCTCTATCCACATTGAAAAGTTTACCAAGGAAGCGCGCGATACCAAGCTTGGTGTTCAGGAGATCACCCGCGAGGTTCCCAACGTTTCCGAGGATGCTCTTAAGAATCTCGACGCAGACGGTATCATCAGGATCGGTACCGAGGTTCGTCCCGGCGATATTCTCGTAGGTATGGTTACGCCCAAGGGCGAGACCGAGCTTACCCCCGAGGAAAGACTCCTTCGCGCTATCTTCGGCGAGAAGGCTAGAGAGGTTAAGGATTCCTCGCTCAAGATGCGCCACGGCGAGTACGGCGTCGTAGTAGACGTAAAGATCTACGACCGCTCGAACTCCGACGAGCTTGCACCCGGTGTTAACAAGGTGGTTCACGTTTACGTTGCTCAGAGACGTAAGATCTCTGTCGGCGATAAGATGGCGGGCCGTCACGGTAACAAGGGCGTCGTTTCGAGAATCCTTCCCCCCGAGGATATGCCGTTCCTTGCAGACGGTACTCCTCTTGATATCGTTCTTAACCCGCTGGGCGTTCCTTCGCGTATGAATATCGGTCAGGTGCTTGAGGTGCATCTCGGTATCGCGTGCAGAAAGCTCGGTATAAAGATTATGACCCCCGTATTTGACGGCGCAAAGGAGACTGACATTCTCGAGCTTCTTCGCCAGGCAAAATACACGCGCGATATTCGTCCCAACGAGAGCGTGAGAGGTAAGGCTGTGTTCATGGAAGTAGTCTGTGAGGATGGCAGAATGGATCTTCAGAGAGTTGATCAGAGCATTGTCGATGATGACGAGAAGCTCCGCAATCTTATGAAGACCGAGAGCCTCAAGGTAATTGACGGTAAGGTAACTCTTTACGACGGACGCACGGGCGATCCCTTCGACAACCCCGTAACCGTTGGCGTCATGTACTACCTTAAGCTTCATCACCTCGTTGACGATAAGATCCATGCGCGTTCTATCGGCTCCTACTCGCTCGTAACTCAGCAGCCTCTCGGCGGTAAGGCACAGTTCGGCGGACAGAGATTCGGTGAGATGGAGGTTTGGGCGCTCGAGGCTTACGGCGCGGCGTACACCCTTCAGGAGATCCTTACCGTTAAGTCCGACGATATAACCGGACGTACCAAGACCTACGAGGCTATCGTTAAGGGTCAGAACATTCCTACTCCCGGCGTTCCCGAGTCCTTCAAGGTGCTTGTCAAGGAGCTTCAGGCTCTCTGTCTTGACGTGCGCGTTCTTGACGAGACGGGCGAGGACGTTGATATCTCCGGTCTTTACGAGGATGATACCCCTCAGTTTGCTTCCATCGAGGAGGTTGACAGAAGCGTTGACTCCAAGGCAGAGGACGTAGATGAGGACGAGGACGAGGATGCTTCCGACGACGGTGAGTACTCCTATGACGACGAGGCTTACGACTACGACATCGATGACGAGATCGGCGACGTTATTGACGATGAGACCGCTCGCGACGGTGACGAAGTTTACGACGAAGGCTACGAAGATTAATTCTATAGAAGGGAATAAAGTTCTTTTTGGA
>CAZCRV010000215.1:0-3476 GCA_964501175.1 uncultured Clostridium sp. | reverse complement strand
GTGGACAAGGCGGAATTCCGTGCGGTCAAGGCAGAGTCCAAGGCCAATTTTGAAGAGAACAGAGGTAAAAACACCTTCAAGAAGGCAAAGGCCGACGCAAAGAAGAGCTGGGATGACGCGCACATGACTCCCGCACAGAGAGCAGAGAAAACGACCAAGGAGCGCGAAGAGAGAGTGGCAGCCGCCAAGCAGAGAACCGAGGCGGCAAACGCACGCTACGACGCGGCAAAGGTCAACAAGAAATAATAACGCGAAAAGCGGGGCGACAGCCTCGCTGTTTCGGCTTTTATACAAGATGAAGGAGAGGGCAGAATGAACGCCATTGAAATCAGAAATTTATCAAAGAGCTTTCGTGGCATGTATGCGGTGGATCATTTGAACATGACCGTGCCGCAGGGCGCGATCTACGGTTTTATCGGGGAAAACGGATCGGGTAAATCCACCACAGAAAAGCTGATCTGTGGCCATCTGGTTGCCGACAAGGGCGAGATCAAGCTATTTGGCAAAGCACACGACGACCCCGGTGTGCGCGTGCGCGTGGGTGCGTTGATCGAGAATGCGGGCTGCTTCCCGGGCTCAAGCGTGTATCAGAATCTCATGATGCAGGCCATCAACCTGGGGCTGGAGGATCGCCACGGTGAGATCGAGCGCGTGCTTAAGATTGTGCGCATGGAGGAGCATGCCGCGCTCAAATTCAAAAAGTGCTCGCTTGGCATGAAGCAGCGCATCGGTATCGCCATGGCACTTTTGGGTGACCCTGCGCTGCTGATTCTGGACGAGCCCATCAACGGCCTTGACACAGACGGTATGCGCATGATGCGCGAGATCCTGGTGGACATCACCAAGAACTACGGCTGCACCGTGCTGATCTCGTCGCATATCCTGGGCGAGCTTGAAAAGATCGCCACGCACTACGGAATTATCCGCCAGGGGCGCATGATCATGGAGCTTTCCGCCGAGGAGATGGACAGCCGCGCGCAGGTGTTCGTCACGCTGAAAACCAAGGATACCGCAGGCGCGCTGAAGATCTTGCGCGAGCAGTACGCAGATGTGCGCGAGGAGGACTGCTATATCCGCATCTACGACGTGGACGATACCGCGTCGGTCGTGGCGTATCTGATGCAGAACGGACATGCTGTGTCCGAAATCAAGAAGAACAAGATAGGCCTTGAAGAGTATTACGTAGAGCTGATGAGCAGAAAGGATGGTGAGACGGCATGACCAAAGAGATCAATTTTGAATCCCCAAGCTTTGCTAAGCGCATCAAGGGTATGCTGGGCGTGGACTTTTACCGTCTGTTTACTACCCCTCTGTTTTACATTTTCTTAGTCATTGCAGCCATCATTCCCGCCATGGTCTCGGCCATGACCATGATGCCGGGTGCTGACGGGAAGACCATGGAGCCGTTGTATTCAAATGTATGGCAGATCATTGCTGCATCCGAGTCGCTGTACGTCATCCGCACCATCGCGGACTACGCTAACATGAACATGGTATTTATCTTCGGCGGCATCATGGTGTCTATCTTTATCGGTCACGACTATAAGTCGGGATACGTCAAGCAGCTGTTTACCACGCACGCAAAGAAGCAGGATTACATGATCTCCAAGAGTTTGGTCTGTGCCTTTGCCATGTCATGCATGTGCATCACGTATCTGATCGGCGGCACGGTCGGAGGTCTGCTTGTCGGTTACGACACAAGCGTGAACGTGGTGTCCCTGATCATTGCCATCCTTGGAAAAATGGTCATGAGCCTTGGCTGGGCGAGCCTTTATACCTTCCTGAACGTGATCTTCAGAAAATATTTCGGCATTTCGATCCTGTCGTCCTTCTTTTTCGGCACGGGTATTCTGATCATCGGTGCTGCCGCGATCGTTGAGCAGCTGCACCTGCCTGCGGCGTTTCTGAATATTTTCCTGTACGGCTCGTCGGTCAACGCCTGCCTTGACAGCAGTATCCTGACGCTGATCATTTGCATCGTGGTATCCTGCGCATGGGCGGTATTCTATAATTTTCTTGGCACAAAGCTGCTGTCAGGGAGCGACGTTTATTAAGGAGGGAAAGACATGAATGCAATAGAAATCAAGGGCCTTTCCAAAAATTTCGGACAAAAGCAGGCGGTTTGCGGACTGGAAATGACCGTGCCCGCAGGCGCGATCTACGGCTTTATCGGGGAGAACGGCTCGGGTAAGTCGACTACCGAAAAAATGATCTGCGGCCTTATCCCCAAGAGTTCCGGCTCGATCAAGCTGTACGGCCGCGACAACACCGATCCTGACGTGCGCGCTAAGATGGGTGTGCTGATCGAAGCGCCCGGCTGCTTCCCGGGGCTGAGCGTTTGGAACAATATGCGCATCCAGGCAGCTAATCTCGGCATTGAGAATCCCGAGCAGGAGATTATCAAGGTGCTGAGGCTGGTACGCATGGAGGGCGCGGCAGGGAACAAGTACAAGAATTGCTCGCTGGGCATGAAGCAGCGTATCGGCATTGCCATGGCACTTTTGGGCGATCCCGTTCTCTTAGTGCTGGACGAGCCGCTCAACGGCCTTGATGCCGACGGTATGCGCATTATGCGCGAGGTGTTTTTGGACATTGTCAAGGACGGGGATCGCACCATCGTGGTATCCTCGCACCTGCTTGGCGAGCTGCAAAAGGTGGCGACGCATTACGGCATCATCCGTCACGGCAAGATGATGGTAGAGATGACCGCTGAGGAGCTGGACGCAAGCTGCCGTACCTACGTAGCAATCAAGGCAGAGGAGATGAGCCGCGCCAAAACGCTGCTTGGCTGCAAGTATTCCCGCGTGGAAGAGGACGAGGCAGGATACATCCGCGTGTACGATCTGACCACGCCCGAGACGGTTATGACCTATCTGTACGAGAACGGTATTTGCGTCACCGAGCTGCATACCGACAAGATCGGCCTTGAGGAATACTATATCGATTTGATGAAGGGAGGCAGATGACGTGGAAAACGCAATCAAATTTGAAAAAAGCAAATTTTCAAGCAGACTGAAAACCATGCAGCGGACAGATTTTCTGCGCATGTTCAAGTCTCGCACCTTCTATATCATCTTAGCCACCGCGCTGCTCGTGCCCGTGGTCATGACGGTCATGCTGGTCATGATGGACGGCTCCGAGAGTACCGACCCGCAGACGGGCGAGGTCACCATTATGGAAGGCCCCGAATACGTCTGGGAGTCCTTTGGTACGGTGCCCGTGACCGATCCCGAACCTGCCCCCGAACAGACCGAGCAGGATGCTGCAGCCGCCATGGGCGGCGAGATGGACGTGCTTGCCATGTGCAATATCAATCTGGTTTTCATGGGCGTTTCGGTGTTTATCTGTCTGTTTGTGGCGGATGATTTCCGCAGCGGATACGCCAAGAACCTGTTCACGGTACGCGCTAAGAAAGGAGACTATATCATCTCCAAAACGCTGTGCGGCTTTGTCTGCGGCGCGCTGATGCTGATCCT
>CAZCRV010000214.1:0-3487 GCA_964501175.1 uncultured Clostridium sp. | reverse complement strand
CTGGTGACCGTATCAAGTGCACCGGTCGGCTCGTCGGCGAGCAGAATATCGGGGTCGTTGACCAAAGCACGCGCGATGGATACACGCTGCATCTGACCGCCCGACATCTGGGAGGGGCGCTTATTCAGCTGATCACCAAGGCCTACCTTTTCCAGCGCCTCGCGCGCACGGCGGCGACGCTCGGCCTTGGGCACGCCCGAAACGGTCAGCGCAAGCTCTACGTTGGACAGCACGCTCTGATGGGGAATCAGGTTATAGCTTTGGAACACAAAGCCGATCGAGTGGTTACGGTAGGTATCCCAATCGCGGTCCTTGTACATGGTGGTGGATTTGCCGTTGATCAGCAAGTCTCCCGAGGTGTAGCGGTCAAGACCGCCAATGATATTCAAAGTCGTGGTCTTACCACAGCCCGAAGGGCCTAAGATCGAAACGAACTCGCTGTTTCGAAAGCTCAGCGAAATGCCGTTCAAAGCGTGGACGTCCGTATCTCCAACAGTATAGGTTTTGACAATGTTTTTGAGTTGAAGCATTCAGGTTTTCCTCTTTTAACAACAAAAATTCATTATAATTATAAAGTATAAATGTGACACATTTATGAATATGTATACCAACTTTGGTGAAAAGCTTTGATTTTTCGATAAATTAACATAACCTTGACAAATGGAGCGTGATTTGCTATACTGAATACAGAAAAATCTCAAGGAGAGAGCTATGAAGATTACCGTTTTTGATAAAGCAAGCATTGGCGAAGATCTGGATTATTCGCCGCTTGGCGCCTTTGGGGAGCTGACCGTATACGACGCAAGCACACCCACAGAGGTGAAGGAAAGACTTGCAGGCTGCGAGGTGGCCGTGATCAATAAGGTCAAGATGAGTGCTGAGGTATTGGCATGCGCTGATGCGCTCAAGCTGATCTGCATTTTTGCCACGGGATACGATAATATTGACGTGGCCTTTTGCCGCGAGAAGGGAATTGCCGTGTGCAACGTGGTGAGATACTCCACCGAGAGCGTGGCGCAGCTGACGGTCGCCATGGCGCTCAGCCTTTGCTCGCATCTGCCCACTTATACGGCAGCCACCGCAAGCGGCTGGTATTCGCGTCAATCGAGCCCCAATCTCCTCGTGCCCGTGTTTCACGAGCTTTGCGGCAAGACCTGGGGTATTGTGGGCTACGGCAACATTGGTAAAAAGGTGGGCAAGATCGCGCGTGCATTTGGCTGTAAGGTACTGGCGTATAAGAGAAACGCCGACAGCCCCGAATGTGTAGACCTTGCAACGCTTTTGCGCGAGTCGGATATCATTTCGCTGCACACGCCGCTCAACACCGGGAGCCGTGGTATGATCGGAGTGGAGCAGATCGCCATGATGGAAAGAAAGCCGATCGTGATAAATGTCGCGCGCGGTGCGGTATGGGATGAGGCAGCAATCGCGGATGCGGTCAAGGACGGCAAGATCAGCGGCATGGGCTGCGACGTGTTCAGCACCGAGCCGTTTCCCGTTGAGCATCCGTTCTTTGCGGTCAAGGACGCGCCTAACGTTTGCCTGACTCCGCACATGGCCTGGGCGTCGTTCGAGGCACGCGAGAGATGCCTGGACGAGATCTGTATGAATATTGACGCGTTCCAAAAAGGGGAGCAGAGAAACCGAGTGGATTTGAAATAAAAAATGACGGACAGAGCTAAAAACCCTGTCCGTTTCCTTATTTTATGCCGTATATAGCACAATTCTTTAATACAATTTGCTTAAAATGATCGTGTTTGAAATTGTTTTTTACATCTGTAATGTCAATGTATGCGCCCATCATCAAGCTTTGTATGGCAGCTTCTGCCAAAAATGCTTCAAAAACATAGGCATCAACAAATGCGGTTTCTATGTCTGCGTTCATATTGGTGTTGATCCCTTTAATTGCGGATTGATAGATGATATTTTCCTTTCCAAGAAGAATACCCATGCTTTCGAGAGCTTTCAATCCCTTTATTAAGTCGGCGATTTTGATACTGCCTTTATACTCAATCATTTTTTCTCCGCCTAACAAAATAAAATCGATTGTTGTGCCCAATACTTGAGCAAGATCAGGCAGAATCGCGGTGTCCGGCAGTGTTTCACCACGCTCCCATTTACTGACGGATTGATAGGAAACACGCAGTCTTTCTCCTAATTCGTTTTGCGTTAACCCTTTTTGCTTTCTTAAAATCAGAATTTGATTACCTACCTTATTCATATCCATGTTTGATCCCTCCTTGTATGAATAATTGTAGCATGAGAGTCGAAAATATGCAATAACGCGGTGTTTGATTATTCGGATGAGAAATTCAACCAAAATAGTCACCAAAAAGGGTGTACAAACGATAGGGAGCGCGCTGCTAAGCTTCACCTTGTTGGGACGTGCATTTGGTGCGGATGAGCAAAAAAAGCCTTGCCCCGCTGGGTAGCGAAGCGGGGCAAGGCTTTTTTGTGCGCATCCTTTTTGCTTTGTTGTCGGATCGGGTAAAAAAGTGCTGCGCCAAGTTAATGGCGCAGCTCAGTACTTCTTTAGATTTGTTTGCAGGAAAAACGTTATTGCACCTTGAACTGCAACCCATAACTTGCAGCATATTTCTCCGCATACGAACCCGCGACTCCGCAAACGGTCATGGATTTGGGACAGCCGTCAAAGGCGGCGTAGCCGATGGTAGTGACCGCCTCGCCAAGCGTGACCGACTGCAGAGCGGCGCAGCCGTAAAACGCAAACCAACCGATGCTCGTCACGGATGCGGGCAGGGTCACGCTTGTCACGCTGCTGTCCTTGAACAGTCCCTCGCCAAGCGCCGTGACCGCGTAACCGTCGATCTCGGAAGGAATGACCACCTCGTTTGCGTTGCTCGTATAAGAGGTCAGCGTGGCCGTACCGTTTTTGATCTCGTATGTAAATTCGGATGCGGGAGGTGCTTGCTCGGGCTGCTTCGTGGGCTGCTCGGGCTTTGCCGAAACGCTTGTGTCAAGCGCCTGCAGCTGCGCCTCAAGCTGCGCAATGGTCTGCTCGTAAGCAAAAGCGTCTACGTAATGCTGCTGCTTGAGTGCCAGGATCTCGTCCTGTAGCTCGACCACCATCTGCTCGTAATAGGCCAGCTGCTCGCGGTACACGTCGTCTGTTACGCTCTGATTGCCGCTTGGCTGCTCGGTTTGCTGCTCCGGTTGATTGGGGGCGTTGGTGTTGGTTTGCTTGTCACTGCAGCCCGCGCAAAAGCTGAGAATCAGCAAGCATGCAAGCGCGAAGGGAAGAACCTTGAAATATCTCATGCTTATTTTCTCCTTTCTTTTTTTGAGATATCTCTATCATACTGCATAAGGGGTGGGGGATTTGCGCGCAAGGTGTCGGGAGACATGTGCAAATTGTGAAAAATTCGTAAAAAGACTTGCAATTCTATCTTGGTTGTGGTATAATAGCAAGGCTACAGCATCATGCTGTGAAATAAGGCCATACCAGCCGGGGAAGCAGCGGAGCCCT
>CAZCRV010000213.1:0-3534 GCA_964501175.1 uncultured Clostridium sp. | reverse complement strand
TACTGCGAGAGAATGAACAAGACAAGGCAAAGCTTTTGTCAAATTTGTTTGGTGAAATCTATATTTCGGATATTGTGAAGCGGAATAAGATCAGAAACATCGGTGAGCTGGAAGACCTTTTGAATATTCTTTCGTCCTCTATCGGTTCTCTTACCAATCCCGAAAAGCTGAAAAATACTTTTAAGACGGTCAAAAAATCAAAGATCACGGCTGCAACCATCAAAAAATACATTGATTGCTTTGAGGATTCCTTCTTGATTGATTCGGTAGAGCGATACGATATTAAGGGAAGAAGCTATATCGAAACGCCTAAGAAGTATTATTTCTCCGATCTCGGACTCCGAAATGCACGTATCAATTTCCGTCAGTTTGAGCAAACGCATACGATGGAAAACGTGATCTACAACGAGCTTTGTATGCGCGGATACAGCGTTGACGTGGGTGTGGTGCAGATTGCCGAAAAGGACAAGAACGGCAAGGTAACAAGAAAGCAGTTAGAGGTAGATTTCGTTTGTAACCTGGGTTCAAAGCGTTTTTACATCCAATCCGCATTTTCAATTCCCGATGAAGAAAAACGCGCGCAGGAGATCCGCCCGTTCCGAAAGATAGATGATTCTTTTAAGAAGATCATTGTTACCAAGGATATCGTCGCCCCTTATTATGATGAACATGGCATATTGACAGTGAACGTTTATGATTTTTTGCTGGATCCTGCTTGTACAGAAAATTGAATGAAAGGTTGTAATAAAATGGGAAACGGATTATTTACAGTTTGCGGCATCGTGGAAATAGACGGCAAGGTTTTGCTTGTGCGCCACACCTACGGTTCGGCCAAGAACAGAATTTTATGTCCGGGTGGATATGTAGAGGAAAATGAATTGCCCACTTGCGCAATTGAACGTGAGTTTCTTGAAGAAACAGGAGTAGTTGTAATGGCAAAATCACTATTATCTATGCAATTCAAGTCAAATCAATGGTGTGCTGTTTTTGATTGTGAATATATATCAGGTGAACCGAAATCCGATCATTATGAAAACAGTGAAGTTCTTTTGCTTGACCCTTGGGAAGCAATTCTTAGAGAAGATATAACCAACATGAGTAGAGAACTGCTTAAAATATACGTCAGTCAAAAACACAACATCCTTCCGAAGAATTCTTATATTCCCAAATCTTCTACCGAAACAGATTACGTTTTGTTTGGGTAATAAAAATAAAAGGCAATATCAAACCGTCACGGTTTGATATTGCCTTTTTTGCGGTGAGCGGATCAGATGTAGGGGAGGCGTTTTGCCTCCCGTTTTTTAAGCCGCCTTTGGCATCTGCGCAGCGTTGAGCATATTCTCAATAAAAATGCCGTAGCCCGTGGTAGGATCGTTGATCAGTACGTGCGTCACGGCACCGATCAGCTTGCCGTTCTGAATGATTGGGCTGCCCGACATGCCCTGCACGATGCCGCCCGTTTTTTCGATCAGCGCAGGGTCTGTGATCTTGACCGTAAAGCACTTGGAGCCTGTGGCGGCTTTGTCAATGTCCGAGATGCGGATGGAATAGCGGCAGGGCTTGCCGCCGTCCACCGTGCACAGGATAAATGCCTCGCCCTCGCGCACCTCTGAGGTCTTGGCGATGGGCAGGGGAGAATTTTCTGTCGTGGGCACTTTTGCAAAAATACCGAACACGCCGCAATCGGTGTTTGAGAACAGCGTGCCCGTCTTGGTCGTGCCAAAGTAGCCCTTGAGCTCGCCCGGCTTGCCCGAAACGCCTTTTTGCACGCCGCTGATGGTCACACCCGAGACCACGCCGCGCGTCATGCTCACCAAAGTGCCGCTTTCCGCGTCGCAAATGCCGTGTCCAAGCCCGCCGAATTCGCCTGTGGCGGGATCAATAAAGGTCACCGTGCCAATGCCCGCGCCGCTGTCTCTGACCCAAAGCCCTGTTTTATAGCGGTTTTCGGAAAGCGAGAGGGCGGGGGTGAGCGTGGTTTGGTAGGATTTTCCGCTGCGCGTGTAGGTCAGGGTCAGCGGCGTTGCGCCCGCGCCCTCGATCATGCTGCCAAACTGTGCCGCGTCGGCAATTTGCTTGCCGCCAAGCGAGGTGATCACGTCATGCTCGCGAAGCCCTGCCGCCAAGGCTGGATTGACCTGCCCGCCCTCAGCGTCCACGTCGCAAAACCCGACCACCAACACGCCCTCGGTGGAGAACTTGACGCCAAACGGCATGCCGCCCGGGATCAGCCGCGCGCCGCTTGCGGGGGCAGCCGAAGCGCTAATGGCGGGCAGCGGCATGCCGAGCGCGCCCAGCATGCAGACAAGCGCGACGGCCAAGATCGCAAAGCGCGCGATTTGTTTACATTTGATTTTCATGAAAGTACTCGTCCTTTGTATTGTGAATGTGGAATGGTTCCGATTTTATCATGCCCCAAGAGCGGGCAATCATGCTTTGTAATTATTGCTCGAGTGTTGACAATTTGAAATTTTATGATAAAATTAGTTTGAGTGACAGAGAGGATTTTCATGTCAAGAAAAACAAGGGCAAGGAGGGGAAGATTTTGGCAAAATCAGCGAAAAAAAACGTAGAGCTTGACGCGGTGGTGCGCGCGGACGCCATGCGTTTTTCCGAGGTTTGTCTCTCTTACGTTTCGCGCGGCGTGCACCTTGAGGACGGCATCGGAACCTTGGCGGAAAAGCGCATGCACGCCATTTTGAAAAATTTTGTGTGCGCGGATACGGCCTGTCACGAAATTCCCGTGCTGCAAACCTTGCCCGAAGAAGCGCGCGAGGCAGCGACTAACAAAAAAAGCACGAGGTACGTAGCCGACGTGCTGAGAGGGCGCAATATCTGGGAAATTCAAACGGGCAGCTTTTACCCCTTGCGCGAAAAGATTGCGTGGTATATGCAGCATACGCCCTACGTAGTCACGGTGGTCGCGCCCGTGCCGTATCGCAAGTATATCAATTGGATCGAGCCCGAAACGGGAGTTGTGCAAAAGCGATCTGCAAAGCCGCACGTCACCAAGCCCACCGCCGCCGCGGACGAGCTGTATTGGCTGCGCGAGCATTTACAAAATCCGAGGCTGCGCTTTGAGCTGCTGCTTTTGGAGGTAGAGGAATACAGGCTGCTGGACGGCTACGGCAAGGAGAGAAAGGCGCGCGCGTCCAAATATGAAAAGATCCCCACCGCGCTCTGCGGCACGGTGATCTTGGAGACGCCCGAGGACTTTCGCATGTTTTTGCCGGAAGATTTGCCCGAGCAGTTTACCGCCGCGCAATACGCCAAGGCGTCGGGCATTCGCGGCAGATACAGCTATTATGCGCTGCATATGCTGGTGGGCGCAGGCCTGCTTGCCGAGGGCGAGAAAATCGGCCGCGCGCAAAGCTGGGTGCGTGCACAAAAGTGACAGATTAGCCCGTTCGGGCTGCGGAATTAGCGGAGAAATCCGCACAAAACAAGGACTGTATCACATGGATGCAGTCCTTGAATGTTATAGGGTGTCACTGGGACAAGGACAGGAGGAGGGAGCCAAAAAGAAGAACCCGA